>NZ_CAUVXO010000196.1:0-8933 GCF_963555865.1 Protofrankia sp. Cr1 | reverse complement strand
CGTCCGGCGTGACGCCCGTCACCACGTGGACTCGCGTCCGCGGGAACCCGACGACCTGGTCGGCCGGTGCTGTCGCCGCCTGCGCATCCGCGAGCGTGGCCGCCCCGGCCACCGCACCCGTCACGGCTCCGACCATCCCGAGCAGCGCCCGACGGGACAGGTGACCCCCCTCCTGCGGTCGGTCAACACCCGATGAGCTGCGGTGAAGCGACATGTCCCAGTACCTCCTACGGTGAGTCCTCGCCCGGGGGGCACCCGAACCCTCGCCACATCGTTGTGAAGCAACGATGTGGCGAGTCGTCCTCATAGTCAGTGATATGGAACTATTTGTCTATATCCATTGGTGTTGAGCATCTCAGCCGGGAACGCGCCTTCAGCTGCGGCGACGAAGACGTTATTTACCTCCGCAAACCCGCCACCGCGGCTGTGCCCCGCCGCTCGGGCACATGAAGCCGGACAGGATGTATATTTATCGGACTGGATGAATGGACATTCTGCGAGCGCCGGGAGCGGCGGCTACCTCGAACGTGGTTGGGCGAGGGTGGCCCGCGGCGGTGGCCGCGGCGACGATCGCGGTAGCCGTGCGGTTGCGGTCGGCGGCGTCCACAAGGGCCAGCACCGACCCGCCGAACCCGGCGCCGAACATCCGGGCGCCGTGGGCTCCCGCCGCCAGCGCGGCGTCCACGGCAGTGTCGAGTTCGGGGACGGTGACCTCATAGTCGTCGCGCAGCGACCAATGGGACGCGGTGAGCAGCGGTCCGAGCCGTCGCGGGTCGGTGCCGGTTTCGAGTAGGGCGGCCGCATCGAGGACGCGGGCGTTCTCGGTGACGACGTGTCTGGTACGGCGTGCGGTCACGGCATCGAGCTGGCCGAGCGCGGTGCCCAGATCTGCCACCGTCAGATCACGTAACGCGCGTACTCCCAGCGTGCGGGCGGCTTGCTCGCACGATGCGCGGCGGCGGGCGTAGGCGCCGTCGACGAGGCGGTGAGGAGCCTTCGTGTCGGCGACCAGGAGCGAGAGGCCGTGAGCCGGCAGGTCGAACGGGATGTGGCGGGCGGCGAGCGTGCGGGTGTCGAGGAAGAGCGCGTGGCCTTCTTCGGCGAGCAGCGACGCCGACTGGTCGAGGCTGCCGCAGGGCATGCCGACGAAGTCGCTCTCGGCCTGCTGGGCGACGGCGACGAGCTCGGTCCGGGATAGCCCCAGGTCCCACAGGTCGTTCAGGGCAGCGGCGACCGCGCACGCCACCGCAGCCGAGGAGGACATGCCGGCCCCGGCGGGGACGTCTCCAGTGATGTGCAGGTCGACGCCGGCGACGGGCAGGGTGCGCTCGCGCAGCGCCCAGACTACGCCGGCCGGATAGGCGGGCCAGTCGCGCAGCGCACCCGGTCGTAGCGCTGAGAGGTCAGTGTGCACGGGCGGACCCGGCATCTGGGCCGACGCCAGGCGCAGGACGTTGTCGGGGCGGTGGGCGACCGAGGCACGGATGCACAGCGGGACGGCGATCGGCAGGACGAAGCCCTCGTTGTAGTCGGTGTGCTCGCCGATGATGTTGACGCGTCCGGGGGCCTGCCAGACCGCCTCGGGGGAACGGCCGAACACGTCATCGAAGCCGGTCACGCGGCGACCGCCCCACGCATGAACGCCCAGGCGTCCGCCACCATCGTCGTCAGGTCCGGCCGCTGCGGCCGCCAGCCGAGCTCGGCGTTCACGCGTGCGTTCGAGGCCACCAGGACGGCCGGGTCCCCCGGGCGGGGTGGGGCCGGCACGCAGGGCAGGGCATGGCCGGTGACCCTGCGGGCGGCCGCGACGACATCCCGGACCGAGAACCCGACGCCGTTGCCGAGGTTGTAGATGCGGTGGTGACCGGGGACGGCCGCGTGCAGGGCCAGGACGTGCGCCTGGGCGAGGTCGGCGACATGGATGTAGTCGCGGATGCAGGTGCCGTCGGGGGTGGGCCAGTCGGTTCCGGACAGGCGGACGGTGTCACGGCGGCCCGCGGCCACCTGGAGTATCAGCGGGATGAGGTGGGTCTCGGTGGTGTGGCGCTCCCCGAGGCCGGCGTAGGCGCCGGCCACGTTGAAATAGCGCAGGGAGACCGCGCCGAGCCCGTACGCCGCAGCGTAGGAGGAGATCATCATGTCGACGGACAGTTTGGACGCGCCGTAGGGGTTCGTGGGACGAACGGGAGCGTCCTCGGTGATGGGCACCTGCTGCGGGTCGCCGTACACCGCCGCTGTGGAGGAGAACACCAGCCGCGGCACGGCCGCCTCGCGTATCGCCTGCAGCAGCGCCAGCGAGCCGCCCACGTTGTTCCGCCAGTAGACGTGTGGATCGGTGACCGACTCGCCGACGAGGGAGTAGGCGGCGAAGTGGAGGACCGCGTCGAACCGGCCGCCGGCCAGCACCGCACCGGCCCCGGTGATATCGGAGACGATCAGTGTGGCGGCGGACGGGACCGCGTCGCGGTGGCCGGTGGACAGGTCGTCGAGGACGACCACGTCGTGGCCGGCTTTGAGGAGGACGGCGGTCGTGACCGATCCGATGTACCCGGCGCCGCCGGTGACGAGCAGTTTCATGCGACAGTCTCCACGAGGATGTGTGCCTTCCGTAGCATCCGCGCGGCATGCTCCGGGGCGATGTCGTTGATGAAGGCGCCCATGCCCGCTTCGGAGCCGGCCAGGTGCTTCAGCTTGTTCGCCGCGCGCCGGATCGAGAAGAGCTGCAGGTGCAGGTAGGCCAGGTCGCGGTCGACGCGGACCGGCGCCTGATGCCAGGCGGCGACGTACGGCATGGGCATCCCGAGCACCGCGTCCAGCCGATGCAGCACGTCCACGTACACCCGGCACAGGTCGCGACGCTCGGCTTCGTTGAGTGAAGGCAGGTCCGGGACCTGGCGGTGCGGGTAGATGTGAACCTCGAAAGGCCATCGGGCCGCGGCCGGGACGAAGGCGGTCCAGTGCACGCCGCGGGTCACCACCCGCACGTCGGCCCGTATCTCAGCAGCCAGCACGTCACTGAAGAGGTTACGGCCGGTGCGGGACAGGTGACGGCGGGCGGCGGCAAACATCGTGCGGGTCCGAGGGGTGATGAACGGGTAGCCGTAGATCTGGCCGTGTGGATGGTGCAGCGTCGTGCCGATCTCGCTGCCCCGGTTCTCGAAGACGAAGACCTGCTCGACATCGGGTTCGCGGCCGAGCGCCGCGGTGCGGTCCGCCCAGGCCTGAACGATGGTGCGCACGCGCTCGGGTGGCAGTTCGCAGAAGGAGCCGGTGTGGTCGGAGGTGAAGCAGACCACCTCGCACCGGCCCGCTCCGGGGCGGCGTCGGAGCAGGTCGTCACCAGGGATCTGAGTGAGGGAGTCGCCGGGAGCGAATGAGGGGAAGCGATTCTGGAAGACCACGACGTCGTAGGCCGATGCCGGGATCTCCGTGGCGCGTTCCGCGGTGGACGGACACAGCGGGCATTCGTCGCTGGCCGGTAGATGGGTCCGGCTCTGCCGATGCGCCGCTATGACGACCCATTCATCCAACAGCACGTCGTAGCGGAGTTCCGATGCCGGGGTAGGTGTGGTTGCCTCACGGCTGTCGGGCGGCACGCCCTCGACCGGTACCGCCGCGTCGTCGTAGTAGTAGAAGAGATCTCGGCCGTCGGCCATGCGGGCCGCGGTGTACCGGGCTGCAGTGTACGGCATGGATTCTCACCTTGGCGTGTCGTGACGGCGTCGTCATGCGCCGTGGATCGGTACCTGACAGGGGCTGGCGGGTTCGTGCGGTGGCGGCCAGGACGGGGGCCGGGTCATCGTCATCACGGGGGATGCGCGGCTACCGCCCGGTCGGCGGCCGTCTGTTCTTCGGATGCGGGGTCGCCCGCCGCAATGATCAACTCGCCGACGCGGTCGCTCAGCTCGGCCCGGTGCTCCTCGGCCAAGCCTTCGTCGCTCACCAGGACATGCGCCGCATCCAGGTCGGCGATGGTGCTCAGGCCGACCGTTCCCCACTTGGTGTGGTCGGCGACCACGACCAGACGGGCCGCGGCCTCGATGAACGCCTGATTCGTCTGACACTCCAGCAGGTTGGGAGTGGTGAACCCATACCGGCTGTGCATGCCGTGCACGCCCATGAACAACAGGTCGATGTGCAGGAAGCGGAGCGCGTGCACGGCCACCGGACCGACCAGCGCGCCGGAGGGGGTACGCACGCCTCCGGTAAGGACGACGGTCTGGTCCGGGCGACCATGGTGGTGGAACGCGTCCGCGACCGGTACGGAGTTGGTGACGACGGTGAGGTTCGGTACCGCGACGAGACGTTCTGCCACCGCCCACGTTGTCGTGCCCGCTGTGAGCGCGACTGCGTCCCCCGGCCCGACCATCCGCGCCACTTCGGCGGCGATCACGCCTTTCGCCGACGTTTCCTGTTGGCTCTTGGCCTCGAAGCCGGGCTCCACGGCGCTGGCCGTCGGTACCGCTGTTGCGCCGCCGTGCACTTTTTCCACCAACCCACGCCGGGCCAGTGCATCCAGATCCCGGCGAATCGTCATGTCCGACACCTGGAGCTGATCGACCAGGTCGCTGACACGTACCGCACCGTCCCGGCCCACCTGAGCCAGGATCAACGCCTGCCGCTGTGCGGCGAGCACCCGAACACCTCTCTCCCTGCAATCCAGGCCCCGACGGTGACATTGAGCCGTCCGATGGGGATGACGCACGACCAGTTCGTGCTCTCTCATCGCCGCCCCGGGCCGGGGCGGCCTCTGCTCTGGGCGACGAACCCCTTCACCCGGAACCGAGCATCTCACCAGAATCACACTAGATTCAACCTCTGCCGTTCGATAGCTGAGCGTATATGAGCGATTTCGTTGAGACGTGAGTGCCTCAGCAGGCACGAAGGCTACCAATAAGACCTTGACCAAACAGAAAACAACATTTATGGTTGCCCGCACGTGACCAACGTCACGCCGTGGCTCCACACTCGCCGGACGAGGGCCGTGACCTCAGCCGGTGGCCTGCCCGGGGCCCGCGCGTGGTGCGTGTGCGCGGTACCGATCGGCCTGCTCGAAGTCTGAAGTGTTCCGTGTCTGATGTCTGATGAAGGTGGACGGATGGCGACAGCGACACCCGCTCCCGCTCCTAGCGGCGACATCACTGCGCCGGCCGCCCGGGCGGCACCTGCCCACAAGGGCAAGCGACGTCCGCCGCGCCCGGTGAAGGAGTGGTTGACTGCCTACGGCTTCATTGCGCCGAGCTTCCTCGGGGTACTGGCGTTCCTGCTGCTGCCCGTGATCGCCGTGTTCGTGCTCAGCCTGTTCAAGTGGAACCTGCTCGGTGACCCGAGCTTCGTCGGGCTGGACAACTTCTCCCGCATGGTCCGGGACGAGGAGGTCCGGCATTCGCTACTCATCACCTTCGAGTACGTACTGTTGAACATTCCGTTACAGACAGTACTGGCCCTACTGCTGGCTCTCTTCCTCAACCGGAAACTGCGTGGGATCAAGGTTTTCCGGGTGCTGTTCGTGCTGCCCTGGATGGCCACACCGATCGCGATGGCCATCATCTGGCAGTGGATCTTCGATCCAGCTCGAGGCTCGCTCAACGGGTTCCTGAACCTGTTCGGCATTCCCGGCCAGCCGTGGCTGTCCTCGGAGACCTGGGCACTGCTGGCGGTCGCCGCCGTCAACATCTGGCAGTACACCGGCTATAACGCTCTGTTCTTCCTCGCCGGCCTGCAGAACATCCCGGATTACCTCGACGAGGCGGCCCGCCTGGACGGCGCGGGTCCCGTCCGGCAGTTCTTTTCGATCACCCTTCCGCTCCTCCGGCCCACCTTGTTCTTCGTCCTGGTGACCTCCGTGATCGGCTCGTTCCAGGTATTCGACACGGTGTACGCGATGACGAAGGGCGGACCAGGCGAGGCGACCAACGTCCTCAATTACGAGATCTACAACCGGGCCTTCAAGTTCTTCGACGCAGGCTACGCGTCGACGATCGCGCTGCTGCTGTTCGCGGTCATCGTCGCGATAACCGCGCTGCAGTCGTGGTACTTCCACAACCGCACTGTCTACGACCTGAGCTGAGGGCGCAGTGAAAAAGGGCCGTGCCGCCAACTACACACTGACCTACCTGCTGCTCTGTCTTGGCGCGGTGGTCTCCTGCTTCCCCTACCTCATGGCGTTGTTCACCGCCTTTAAGCCGGCGAATCAAGTTTACTCGACCAACCCATGGGAGCCTCCCGCAGAACCGACCCTGGCAAACTTCCGGCAGGTACTGTTTGACAACCCGTTCCCGCACTATCTGTGGAACACCGTGCTGTTCGCGGCGCTGTTGACACTCGGGCAGCTGGTGTTCAGCACGTTCGCCGCGTACGCTTTCGCCCGGATGGAATTCCCCGGTCGGGAGGTGCTTTTCTGGGCTTACCTGGGCACCCTGATGGTGCCCAACGTGGTGACTCTCATCCCACTGTTCGTGTTGATGAAGGAGCTGAGCTGGGTTGACACCTGGGCGGGACTGGTCGCCCCCTACATACTGGGAACTCCTTACGGCATCTTCCTGATGCGCCAGTTCTTCCGGGGCATTCCACGCGACCTGGAGGACGCCGCGTACCTCGACGGCGCGGGTCGGTTACGCATTCTCTTCAGCATCGTCCTGCCGCTGTCCAAGCCGATCATGGCCACGATGGCGATCATCACCGTGGTACAGGGCTGGAACAACCTGCTCTGGCCGCTCATCATCACCAGTTCGGATTCCCAGCGGGTGATCACGGTCGGTATCGCCGCCTTCCAGACGAACTACGGGACGCAGTGGACCCTCATGCTCGCGGCGACGATGGTCGCCCTGTTCCCGTTGATCGTCCTCTACCTGCTCTTCCAACGACACATCGTCCGTTCCATCGTGCTGTCCGGCCTCAAGTGACCCTGCTGACCAGGCCGGAAGCTGCGACAGGCCCGGTTGAAAACCATCGGCTTCATCGCTAGGAGGGTAAATGCCTGACTTCAGAAGTTCAGTGCGGGGCCGCAGGCTGGCCGCGCTGGTGCTGAGCGGTGTCTTATTCGCCGTCGCTGCCGCCTGCGGCGGCGGCGGCGAGGACGCGAATAAAAGCAGTGGCACCGTGAATCTGACATACCGGCTCTGGGACTCCACCCAGCAGGTGGGCTATCAGAAATCGATCGACGAGTTCCAGCGCCGGAACCCGAACATCAAGGTGACGATTCAACAGATGGGCTGGGCCGACTACTGGACCAAGACGATAGCCGACTTCGCCGCCGGCACCGCCCCAGACGTCTTCTGGAACCACGTCAGCTACTTCCCCCAGTTCGCCGCACAAGGCGTGTTGCTCAACCTGACTCCCCGCATCAAGCAGGACAACTTCGACACCACGATCTACTACGAAAGCCTGGTGGAGTCCTACCGGTACGACGGCGCGCAGTACGGAATACCCAAGGACTGGGACACCGTGGCGCTGGTCTGCGACTCCGCGGCGCTGAACAAGGCCGGCGTGAGCAACCCGGGCAAACTGACGTGGGCAACGGACGGATCCGACACCCTCCTGCCGTTCCTGCAGAAGCTGACTGTGGACAAAAATGGCAAAAACATCACCGAGGCGGGCTTCGACGCAGGTAACGTGCAGCGCTACGGTCTGCTGGCCAACAACACCCTGCAGCAGGGCTGGGGCGCCTGGGCCGTCGGAAACGGCGGAAGCCTGATGGACAAGTCGTACGGCAAGCTCACGCTCGACAGCCCTCAGGCCATCCAGGGAATCCAAGCCTACGTCGACCTCGTCACCAAGTACCGGGTCGCACCGCCCGGAAGCCAGACGAACAACCGTGACAGTGACCTGGCGCAGTTCCTCGCATCGGGCCAGGTCGCCTGCGTCACCGCCGGGGACTGGCAACTGTCGGCCCTGACGAAACAATCGAGCACATCCTTGACCATCCTGCCGCCTCCCAGCGGCCCGAACGGCTCGGTGAGCGCGTTCAACGGTCTCGCCGACTCGATCACGGCGAGGAGCAAGCATCCGCAGGAAGCCTGGGAGCTGGTCAAGTGGCTGGGCTCACTCGATTCCCAGAAGATCATTGGTTCGGGTGGGTACGCCTGGCCGGCGATCAAGTCGATCGACAACACCTTCGTCGAGTACTGGAAGACAAAGAAGCTCGACGTGCAGCCTTATCTTGACGCCGCACAGGGCAAAACCTTCAGCTACCCCCTCACCCGAGGCTGGAACGGCGCCCAGATAGAGCTGGACAAGTACTTCAATCAGATCTTTACCGGGCAGCTCTCGGTTGCGGAGGGCGTACCGCAGGCGGTCAGACAGGCCAACGAGGCGATCCGGCAGGCAGGCTGACCCTCCCCAGGGATGAGCGGCCTCGGTCGGGCCGCTCATCCCTGGGCGAAGCCGACCAAACAGCCAGGAGAAGGAGAGCTTCCATGCCCCAGATGACGACGGTCACGGAAATCCCGGTCGATCCGGCGCGGGCCCTGGTGTATGAGCACGGCTGGCAGTCCTGGAGTCCCACGACGGCTTACCGGCTCGATGAGCACCCGCACCGGCCCCACTCCGACCGTAACCGGACGGTCGCCTACCGGCCGGACCGGCGGGCGCCGCACAAGTCGTTCTGGGGGGAAGGGCTGCTCGCCGTCGACCCCGGCGACGGCGGGCCGATAGCGCTGATCGCCGCACCCTGCGGCACCGATCCGATCCCCTCCATCCGAGCTGACGTCCATCACGATCGGATCCTCGTTTGCGCGGAGGCACCCGTCCACGAAGAGCGCGACAGCGGACCGGGTGGGCTGGTGGGGGCGCTCGGCCGTTGGGCGGACCGGTTCGCCCAGCAGGCCGGAGTCCGCGTCCTCCACGCGGCACCGACGATCTGGTGCTCCTGGTACCACTACTTCACAAAGGTCACCGAAGCGGACATCCTCGAGAACCTCGCGGCCATGGAC
>NZ_CAUVXO010000195.1:0-8934 GCF_963555865.1 Protofrankia sp. Cr1 | reverse complement strand
GGGGCGATCGGCGTCGCCCACACCGGTGGCGTCGACTGGATACGTCACATCCTGCAGGTCGGTGTAGCCGCCGGGCTCGTCGTCCTCATAACACCCGTGTGGATGAACCGACAGTCCCAGCACAGCGACAGTCGTTATTGACGCACGGTCCTTATTGACCCAACCCGTTCACCAAGAACGCCATGCGATGACCGCATGCTGATGCTCCCCCGAGTCCGTCACCGCGGCTGTCGGAACGGGCGACCGCGGTGACGGTAGGGATGACGTCCGACGTCAGTCGGTCATTCGCAGTTGGGGAACTGCGCTCCCACGAGGTTGCAGTTCGTACCCGTCGACGGGTTACCGAACTGATCGAAGTACCGGAGGTTCCAGGTATCTGAGGTCATTGGAGGAGTTGTCGCTCCGGGGATGAAGCGGAGTACCGCATAGCCGAACTCCGGACGCGTGACCAGGTGTCTGACCGGATAACCGTCGACATCCTTATTGATCATCTGGTTGTCCAACCAGGTCTGCTGGTCGAGCTCGGTACCTGACGAGCCCACGGTCACCTGAGGCGGACGGTGCGGTGAGGTTAGGCTCCCGAAGTCGAGCATCTGATACAGGTGCACATGGCCTGAAAGCACCAGGTTGATTCTCGGATCCAGCTGATGCACTGTGGTGTTCGTGATTGACATTTCGAGGTTGTGGTCGACCCACTCGGGGTTGCCATGCGGGGTGACGCCGTTGATCGTCCAGATCGGTGAATGACTGAGGAGAAAATTGTCGCCCTGCTGAACCAGACCGGCGTTCACCCGGTTGAATTCTGCAGTATATTCGTCGATTTTTTGTTGTGGCGTCTGGTTACAGTCGGCCATGGACTCCGCCGCGGCGCAGGATGAGTCGAGGAGCAGCAGGCCGAGGGTGCCGGCGTTGATCCGTACCGGCGGAGTGTAATACTGCGGAGGGAGGAGACTGCAGGCCGTCGCATTCAAGGTATCCGCCTGGTAGCGGAAATACACATTGCCCGAGCGGTTGCAGGTCTCGTGGTTGCCCCGAACGAACACGATCGGGGCCTGTGCCACCAGGTTTGCCGCCGGCTCAAAAAAGTCGGCGATCAGGCATCCCCAGGTGTGCGGGTTTCCCCCGGTTGCCGGGCCACACGTCGGCGTCTGTGCCTGCGGCACGGAGAGATTCGACCGGTAGATGTAGTCGCCCACGTGGATGACGAGATCAGGTGGAGTCGGTCTGGTCGCCGCGCTGTCGGCGACACCCCGCATCGGCCAGTACTGCGGCTCTGGTGTGCAGTTCTGCGCCGGCCCCGATACCGGCACCCGGCACCCGGTGTCACCGATCACCGCAATGTGAGCGGGACGCCCGGTAGTGGGCCACTTCGGCACCGGTACCGTCCCGTTCGCGGTGGGGCGGATCGTAACCGCGCCGGCCGTCGCAGGGTCGATCTGCGCGCCGGTGGTCCCTGGTGGGACTGGCAGAGTACACACGGTGGCCGTGCTGGGAAACGCCGCCGGAGTGCTGACGAATGCCGGCGACGGATGAGTCATCTGCTGGCTACCCCCTGGGGTGAACGTCACAAAGGGGCAGGCGCCGTTCACGGGCGTGACATAACGGATCTCGGCACCACGGTCGGTCAGCTGGGTCCACGCCCACGCCTCCTGGGGCACCGGGAGGCCTGGGCCCGGAGCTCCGTCCCAGTCGCCGTGGGTATCGCCGTGGGTATCGTCCACATTGATGTCGAGGCCATCGTCATGGCCGGAATAGCCGGTGTCCTGCCCGGCCGGAAGGTCGGCGAGTGTGGCGCCGCCGACCGCTTCCGCCGTCGGTGGGTACCCGTCTGCCCGGGCTGCGCCCCCGGCCGTGCCGAGCGCGGCGGTGACGAGCAGTACCCCGATGCCCGTCACCGCGATCCTTCTGTTCATGATTTTTTTGATCGCAAATCCCCAGCCTTTCCGTTTCCCGCGTCAGGGGACACGCCGGCCATAATGGAAATTCATCCATCCTGCACCCCGGAAGGCGCCATACATACAGTAGATTGCCGACTTCGGAAGCCACCGTTTTCGGCGCGGGCGGCCGACCCCTTTCAATAAACAATCTCCCGGCGGGGTAGACGGTAGAGGCTGACGACCGTTCGCCGCAAGCGGCGGACGGTGTCTCCGATTAGCGTGGAAACTACGTGATGAGAAAAGCAGGAAAATCGTAGTCATATATCGGCCGCTATCGACCGCCGTTTTGGATTCGGATATCCGGTGGCGCTCTGCCCACCGGTCGATGAGAGCGCATGGCGGCGGGAACCGTCGGCGCGGTGGGTGCGGCGGCGTGCCGTCGTCGCGGGCTGGCCGCAGCCACAAAATCGATCATGAAACTCCCGTACGGTTCCGGTTGAGCCGCACAGAGCCCGGAGGCGGTGGTGGGCCGGGCTGGCGCCACGGGCAGGATGAACGTGTGGTCCTGCCGATTCACGACATCAACCCACTTCGCCGCCGGCCGATCATGACCTGGCTGTTGATCGCGGTGAACGTCGCCGTCTTCGTGCTCTTCGAGCCGATCGTGTCCTCGGTTGCCGGCTCCAGCACGTCAGCCGCGCAGAACGTATGCGAACAGCAGCGGTTCTTCGACCAGTGGGGAGCGATTCCCGTGGAGATGCTGGAGAACCAGCGCCTTGAGACGGTACCGAGCGGCCGCTCCCCCGGTCGGAACGCCCAGGGTCAGGTGCTCTGCGAGCTGGAGTCCCCGCCGTCGTTCGTCAAGTCACCGGTGCTGTCGGTACTGACGTCGATGTTCCTACACGGAAGCTGGCTGCACCTGCTCGGTAACATGCTGTTCCTTGGCGTCTTCGGCAACAACATCGAGGACCGCATGGGACGGTTGCTATATCTGATCTTCTACGTGGTGTGCGGCTACACGGCCGCGTACGGGTTCGCACTGTTCGAACCGGAGTCGACCACGACACTCATCGGCGCGTCCGGTGCGATCGCCGGTGTTCTCGGCGCCTACCTCGTGGTATTCCCGCGGGCCCGGGTCATCGGGCTCGTCACGTTCCTGTTCTTCCTGCCGTTCTGGCTGCCGGCATGGCTCGTGCTCGGCTTCTGGTTCGTGCTGCAGTACGTGTACTTCACCGGGATGGGCGTTGCCGACGGCGGCAGCGTGGCCTATGGCGCCCATGTGGTCGGGTTTGTCTTCGGCGCCGTGGCGGTCCTCCCGTTCGTCCGCGAACTGCGGGCCGCGGGGCCCCCTCGGCGTCACGCCCCCGACCACCGCTGGGTCCGCCGGACGCCCTGGTCCTGACGAGTTCCCCGCCAGCCGCCGGCCGCGCGATCATCGTTCCTCTCGCGCGGCCGGCGGCCTCACACGTGTCCAGGCCAAAGGCCGCGCGATCATCGTTCCCCTCGCGCGGCCGGCGGCCTCACACGTGTCTAGGAAACCGAAACGGGCTCCGGCCGGCGCAGTCCACGCCGCCGCTTCTTCTCGCCCTTCTCAGCTTCCACTTCCACCGCTTTCTCGACCTTCTTTGCCTTGCCGATGGCCTCGGCGGCCCGCGCGGCCGATGGCAACGCAACCTCGAGGGCGACCGTCCGCCAGCCCTCGAAGACCTCCTCGGTCCCGAACCCGTTCGCGGCCAGCGCTCGGGCCGCGCCGATGAGCTGTTCGTAGGTCCGCTGGTCGTCGACTTCGTCCGCGCTGTCGTCCTCGGTGGTCCGCTGCGACACCACGCAGCGGACCTGGAACGACACATCCGCGGGTGCTGTCGCGGGTGATGTCTGCGACAGCGGCGCGTCCGAACCGGTCCGCGTGAGCGTCCAGGTCCGGACAAACACGAACGGCTCGTCCGGGCCGGCCACCGGGAGGCCGCCGACATACTCTTCCAGGATCTTGACAACCCGTTCGACAGATGCCTGCCTTGAATCCGCACTGCTCTTACCCAACCGCATGGCGACGTCCTCCCTCACACGTGAACAATCTCCGGACCGTGGCGGCCGCGAGCAACCTCGCGGGAATCCGGTAGCGCATCTTCCCGGATGCCCTGGTCGCTTCCCGCACCGGGGTGCTCACGAGACATTGGCGACACATCCGTTCATGAGACGTTTCAACGCCGCGACCAGGGTAAAGATCCGCTAATCGGTCTGATCAGAGACGCGGCGCGGCGCGGGACCCCGGACCTGAGGTCCCCGCCGCCTCGGACGTCCTTGGAACCTCGACCCGGATCTGATCCAGAAAGGACCACCATGCGTGCCCGTGTGCAGGTTCCCATCGTCGCCCTGATCTGGCTCGTCGTAGGCATCATCGTTGCGCTCAGCAAGAGCTACGAGGTTCACACCGGCTCCCAGCTGGTCACCTTCGTCCTGGCGGTGACCCTCTGGCCGATCCCGCTACTCGGCGGAACCATGACGGTCCAGTTCTGAGACCAGCCGGTTCCCGGATGTGCCGGTCCCCGGGCCGGCCAGCAGCGGTGGCTCAACGATGTGAATCTGCAGCTATTGGAGCAGCCTCAGATTCACATCCTTTTTCGACCCGGGCCGGGCCGGGCCGACCCGACCGGACCCGGTCTGTCGCTGCCCGCGGCGGCCCGACCCGGCCCGGCGATGAGGTCCCACCGCGTTGAGATCTGCCGCACACGACGCGCTGCCGCGGAAACCGGCAGCCGCCGATTAGGCGGGAGCGGGGGGTCGGGCTCCACCGACTCGGTTAGAATCTGTTTGCATAATGTGACTTGTAGTGACAGACAACCCCGGTCAGGCGGAGAATACGGTGTCGGAGAAATCTGCGAACGTGGCCGGGCCGGTTGGAATCACACCGGACGCGACTACGATCCGGGTGTTCCTTTTGGATGATCACGAGTTGGTCCGACGCGGGCTACGCGATCTTCTTGCCGGTGAGCGCGACATCGATGTGATCGGCGAAGCCGATCGCGCTGACGGTGCGGACCAGGCGATCCTCGCGACGCGGCCCAACGTCGCGATCCTCGACGCACGTCTACCGGACGGCAGTGGGATCGAGGTGTGCCGGCAGGTCCGCTCGCAGGACCCGACAATTGGCTGCCTGATCCTCACTTCGTTCGACGACGAGGACGCGCTGTTCACCGCGATCATGGCCGGAGCCGCCGGATACGTGCTCAAACAGATTCGTGGCACCGCCTTGGTGGACGCCGTGCGGCGGGTCGCGGCCGGCCAGTCGCTGCTGGACCGCACGGTGACGCCACGTGTACTCTGTCGGCTCCGGCAGGGGTCCGACCAGGGCGGGCGGCTTGCCGGCCTGACCGACCAGGAGCGTCGCATTCTCGCGCTCATCGCCGAAGGGCTCACCAACCGGCAGATCGCCACCCGCATGTTCCTGGCGGAGAAGACGGTGAAGAACTATGTGTCCAGCCTGCTGTCCAAGCTCGGGCTGGAGAGTCGGACCCAGGCGGCGGTGTTCGCCACCAGGCTCGGCGGCTAGAACGGCACCTTGACCACGGTTGCCCGCCGGAGACAACAACGGCACGTGCCCGAAAACACTGCGACAATTCATCCGGGTTGACAACCGTCCGGGGTCGACCCAGTGAGGGGACGCTAGTCCGCGTCGTGGAGGGGTGCCACTTTGATCAACAAGGTCCTGGTCGCGAACCGCAGCGAGATCGCTGTCCGTGTCTTCCGAGCCGCGAACGAACTGGGCCTACGTACTGTCGCCGTCTACACGCCCGAAGACGTGGGTTCGCTACACCGGATAAAAGCCGATGAAGCATATGAACTCGGCGAACCGGGGCATCCCGTCCGGGGATATCTGGATGTCGACGCCCTGCTGGCCGTGGCGAAACGGGTCGGCGCGGACGCGCTGCACCCGGGCTACGGCTTCCTGTCGGAGAGCGAGGCGCTGGCCGAAGCGTGCGTGCTGGCCGGCATCACCTTTGTCGGTCCCCCGCCGGACGTGCTGCGCCTGACCGGCGACAAGGTGGCCGCCCGCGAGGCTGCGGTAGCCGCGGGCCTGCCGGTACTGCGGGCCTCGGCGCCACTGGCGGACCCGGCCGCGGCCGCCGACGCCGCGGCGTCGGTGGGCTTCCCACTGTTCGTGAAGGCCTCGGCCGGTGGTGGCGGTCGTGGGCTACGCCGGGTGCACCGGGCCGATGATCTCTCCGATGCGGCGGCAAGCGCGATCAGAGAGGCGGCGGCGGCGTTCGGCGATGGAACGATCTTCCTTGAGCAGGCGGTGAACCGGCCCCGCCACGTCGAGGTGCAGGTTCTCGGCGACACGACCGGAAAAGTCGTCCACCTCTATGAGCGGGACTGTTCGGTACAGCGCCGCCATCAGAAGGTCGTCGAGGTGGCGCCCGCGCCGCTGCTCGATCCGGCCGTACGTGACCAGCTGTGCGTGGATGCGCTCGCGTTCGCCCGGCATGTCGGCTATGTCAATGCGGGCACGGTCGAGTTCCTGGTCGCGGCCGACGGCTCACACACCTTCATGGAGATGAACCCGCGCATCCAGGTCGAGCACACCGTGACCGAGGAGATCACCGGTGTCGATCTGGTCGCGGCCCAGCTGCGGATCGCCGCCGGTGCGACTCTGGCCGACCTGGGCCTCACCCAGGAATCGATCACGATCCGCGGGGCCGCGGTGCAGTGCCGGGTGACCACCGAGGACCCGGCGGACGGCTTCCGCCCGGACATCGGGAAGATCACCCGATACCAGTCCCCGGGCGGCCCGGGAGTTCGGCTGGACGGGGCGACCTACGAGGGTGCGCAGGTCACCCCGTACTTCGACTCGCTGCTGGTCAAGGTGACGACCCGGGGCGCCACCTTCGAGCAGGCCACCGGGCGGGCCCGCCGGGCGCTGGCGGAGTTCCGGGTCCGCGGTGTGCGCACGAACCTGACGTTCCTGCGCCGGTTGCTGGCAGAGCCGGACTTCCTGGCCGGACGGGTGACCACGTCCTTCCTGGACGACCGGCCCGCTCTGTCGGTCGGTGACGGCGGAACCGACCGGACCAGCCGCCTGCTGGACCGGCTCGCGCACAGCACCGTCAACGGCCACAAGCGACCGGCCGGCGCGTTGGTCGACCCGGTGACCGTACTGCCGTCGTTGCCCCCCGCCATGGCGCCGGCCGGGTCCCGTCAGCTTCTCGCCGAGCTCGGACCACGGGAATGGGCGGCGCGGCTGCGGGCGTCCGAGCAGCTCGCGGTCACCGACACCACCTTGCGTGACGCCCATCAGTCGCTGCTGGCCACCCGGCTGCGGACCACTGAGATTCTCGCGGCGGCGCCCGCGTACTCCAGGCTCACCCCCGAGCTGCTGAGCCTGGAGTGCTGGGGCGGGGCGACCTACGATGTGGCGCTGCGGTTCCTGGCGGAGGACCCGTGGGAGCGTCTCGCCGCCATCCGCGAGCGGGTACCGAACATCTGCCTGCAGATGCTGTTGCGCGGACGCAACGCGGTCGGTTACACCCCGTACCCCGATGACGTGGTCCGGGCGTTCGTCGCCGAGGCGGCCGCAACCGGTATCGACATCTTCCGCGTGTTCGACGCGCTGAACGACATCGAGCAGATGCGGCCGGCGATCGACGCGGTCATCGAGGCTGGCGCGGTCGCCCAGGGCACGCTGTGTTACACCGGTGACCTGGCGGATCCGGCAGAATCGATCTATACCCTCGACTACTATCTCCGCCTGGCCGAACGACTCGTCGCCGCCGGCACCCACGTACTCGCGGTCAAGGACATGGCGGGGCTCCTGCGACCGGCCGCGGCGCGCATCCTGGTGACGGCGCTGCGGGCGAACTTCGACCTGCCCGTCCAGGTACACACCCACGACACCGCCGGCGGTCAGCTCGCCACCCTGCTCGCGGCGGCCGACGCCGGCGCGGACGCCGTCGACGCTGCGGCCGCGCCGCTGTCGGGTGGGACCAGCCAGCCGAACATGTCCGCGTTGGTCGCCGCCACCGACCACACCCGGCGCGCGACCGGGATCGACCTGGCCGCGCTGTCCGCCATGGAGCCGTACTGGGAGGCTGCGCGTGATCTCTACGCGCCCTTCGAGGCGGGCCTGCGGGCGCCAACCGGCGCGGTGTACCGCCATGAGATCCCCGGCGGGCAGCTGACGAACCTGCGCCAGCAGGCGATCGCGCTCGGACTGGGCGCGAAGTGGTCACAGGTGCAGGAGTGTTACGCCCTGGCCAACGACCTGCTCGGCAAACCCATCAAGGTCACTCCGACCAGCAAGGTCGTCGGGGACCTGGCCTTGTTCATCGCAAGCGGCGACATCGACGTCGCCGCGCTGCGGGACAATCCCCAACGCTACGACCTGCCGGCGAGCGTCCTGGGCTACCTGGCGGGCGAACTCGGTACCCCGCCGGCAGGTTTCGCCGAGCCGTTCCGCGAACGCGCACTCGCCGGCCGACACCCGGCCGCACCCGCGGCCGAGCTCAGTGCGGCGGACTCCGCGGCGCTGGCCGGCGCCGGCCGGCGGGAGACCCTGTCCCGGCTGCTGTTCCCGGGTCCGTGGAAGGACTACACCGCGGCGCTGGCCGCGTACGGCAACAGCTCGGCGATCCCCACCGAGGAGTTCTTCTACGGCCTCACCCCGGGTAAGCCGGTGGTCATCACGGTCGAACCGGGTGTCGAGACCATCGTCGAGCTGCACGACATCGGTGGACCGGACGACGCGGGTATGCGCACCCTCTACCTGCGGGTCAACGGAGCGCCACGGCCGGTGTCGGTACGGGACAACTCCATCGCGCCGGCGTCCAATGCCGCCCGGCGTGCTGATCCGGGCGATCCGGCCCAGATCCCCGCGGGGCTACCCGGCCTGGTCACCTACGCAGTCGCCGCCGGCGACCGGGTCAGCCAGGGTGACCGACTCGCGACCATCGAGGCCATGAAGATGGAGGCGGCCGTCACCAGCCCACACGCGGGAACCGTCACCGAGCTGCTCCGCTCGTCCGGTGTCTCGGTCGAGGTCGGCGACCTGCTGCTCGTCGTC
>NZ_CAUVXO010000194.1:0-8938 GCF_963555865.1 Protofrankia sp. Cr1 | reverse complement strand
TCCGTATCGCGCTGCTGTCCGCTGCTGTCCGCTGCTGTCCGCTGCTGTCCACTGCTGTCCGCAATGTCCGCGGACAGCAGCGGACAGCCAATCTCTGTGCATGACCATCCGTCGCTGCGAGGCTACTCCCACCGGAGATGCGCGTACATCGCATCGCTGGCTGGGATGCCGATGCCTCGTCTGAGGCGGCGGCATCGGGTGGTCCCATGTTTCGATCGGAGAATGGCGTGAGCGAGCATCGCCGGGTGGCGAATGAAATCAATACGGCCGTGGCGCACCCGGCGCGGATGTACGACTACTACCTGGGGGGTAAGGATAGTTATCCAGCTGACCGGGTCGCGGCGCAGAAGGTGCTGCAGGTCGCGCCCGAAGTGCGGTTGATGGCGAGGGAGAACCGCCGTTTCCTGGGCCGGGCTGTTCGCTACCTCGTTGCCGACGCCGGTATCCGCCAGATCATCGACATCGGCGCGGGCCTTCCCGCTGCCGGGAACGTTCATGAGGTTGCCCGGGAGATCGCCCCGGAAACACGGGTTGTCTACGCGGACAACGACCCCATCGTGCTGGCACACGCGAACGCGCTGCTGGCCGGGAGCGGGCCGACCCGCGCGGTTCCGGCCGACCTGCGCAAGCCGGAGGAATTTCTGGACGATCCGACGGTCCGCGAGCTGATCGACTTCAACGAGCCGGTCGGTCTTCTCCTCGTCGCAGTCCTGCATTTCCTCACCGACGGGGAGGAGCCTGCGGGGATCGTGCGGACACTGCTCGCTGCGCTGCCGGTCGGCAGCTTTCTGGTGGTGTCCCATGCCACCGGTGATCTGCGTCCCGAGGTGACGGCGCAGGTCGCCACCGTCTACGACACTGCGACGTCGACGCTGACGGTGCGCAGTCACGCCGAGATCTCCGCGTTCTTCAACGGCTGCGAACTGGTGGACCCGGGGCTCGTCCGGGTGCCGGTCTGGCGGCCGGATGACAAGCCTCCCAAGGGCCACACCAAGGTGTGGATCTACGGCGGGGTCGGCCGCAAGATCTGATCACATCCAATTCATCACTGTTTGCACTATGTAGGACTATCTGCGATGGCTCGGGTGTGCATATACCCGGACGTCGCACTCACTCCACCTCGCTCCTCCCAGCGGGAACTCCTCGAGAGGCATGGAGATGACGCCGATATCAACCGAGTTCTGTCCGCCGACCGCTGTCGTGATCATCTCAGGAGGGCTCGACAGCAGCACGCTCGCCTACCACTTCCAGGCGGGCGGCAGCCGTCTGATGCTGTTGTCGTTCGACTACGGCCAACGCCATCGCCGGGAATTGGACGCAGCGGCCATCGTCGCCGCCGGTCTCGGCGCCCGGCATCACATCGTCGACGTGCAATCGGTGGGAGCGCTGCTGGCCGGCAGCGCCATCACGGACTCGTACGTGGAGGTCCCTGACGGGCATTACACCGATGAAACGATGAAGATCACTGTGGTGCCGAACCGTAACGCGCTGATGTTGGACGTGGCGATCGCCGTCGCGGTCGTCGAGCAGGCCGACGCGGTAGCGTTCGGCGCGCACGCCGGCGACCACACGATCTATCCGGATTGCCGCCCGGAGTTCATCGATGCCCTCCAGGTATGCGCGCGGGTCGGCAACGACGGATTCCTGGCCGATGGGTTCCGCATCCTCGCACCATTCCTGACATGGAGCAAAGCTGAGATTGTCAGGCGTGGGGCGGAATTGGGTGTGCCGTTCGGGGAGACCTGGTCCTGTTACAAGGGAGGTGCCGTTCACTGCGGCCGATGCGGGACCTGCACCGAACGCCGGGAGGCGTTCGCGTTGGCCGGTGTCCCCGATCCGACCGTATATGCGGCGGGGTGACGGTGCCGTGTATCGCATCGGGAAGTGTTTCAGTTTCGACGCGGCGCACGTGTTACACGGCCTTCCCGCCGGTCACAAGTGCGGACGGCTGCACGGCCACACCTACACCGTGGAGGTCGAGCTCAGCGCACATCGCCTGGTCGACCCAGGATTCGTCACCGATTTCGGTGACCTCGCTCCCTTCCGGGTGTATCTCGCGGAGAACTTCGACCACCGGCTCCTCAACGATGTTCTCGACGTCGAACCGACCTCGGAGCTACTGGCCGAGCATCTCTTCGGCTGGTGCGTGACCCACCTGGAGCCGGCCGTCACAGGCCGCTTCACCGTGGTGCGGGTATCCGAATCGCCGTCCAGCTGGGCCGAGTTCCGGGGTGAAGCGTGACAGGCAGCCGGACCCTGCAGATCGCGGAGATGTTCGGCCCGACGTTTCAGGGTGAGGGGCCGTCATGCGGGCAGCGGGCGGTGTTCGTGCGTCTCGCGGGCTGCCCGCTGGCCTGCGTATGGTGCGACACCCCTTACACCTGGGACTGGTCACGCTTCGACCGCGCCGTTGAAAGCCGGACGGTCACGGTCGATGACGTCGTCACCTGGGCCAACGGTCTGTCCACCGACCTGGTCGTGGTCACTGGCGGCGAACCGCTGGCGCAACGACGCTCGCTGACAGCGCTGTGCACGATGCTGGCGGCTTCCGACCGCCGCGTGGAGATCGAGACGAGCGGCGTCATCCCACCCCCACAGGCGCTGACCGCCGTCGTGGCACGTTTCGTCGTGTCGCCGAAGCTGGCGCACAGCGGCATGCCCCGCTTTCGGCGTATCCGGCCCGACGCTCTGCACGCGTTCGCGCAGACCGGCAAGGCGGCGTTCAAGTTCGTCGTACGGACAGAAGACGATCTCGACGAGGTCGCCGAGCTGGCGGGCGCCCACAGCCTCGCCCCTGTCTGGATCATGCCCGAAGGGGCGACCGACGGCCAGGTACTCGCCGGGATACGCCGTCTCGCAGACCCCGTCCTCGCTCGCGGCTGGCACCTGACGAGCCGCCTGCACATCCTGACCTGGGGTGATCGCCGTGGCCGCTGACCCGTCGCCGTTGGACATCCACTCCAGCGGTTCCTTCGCCCGGATCTTCGACCGTTCCCACCTCTGGGTCGCGTCCGAGACCGGCGTCGCCGACGCGACCCGCTTGGTCGCCGCAGCGGCCAGCGCGCGCCACGGACCGATCGCAGAGGTGATCGGGATAGCGGAGGGCGGGCGGACACCGGCGGCGGCGATCGCGGCCCATCTCGATGTGCCCGTCCGGATCGTGCAGGCGCGTCACAATCCGACGCCAGCGCCGTATACCCAGGCCACCGGGCGGGTGAGCTGCGATGTCGACGGGATTCCGGCGGGCGGTCTGCGCGGCCCCGTGCTGCTCGTCGACGACATCTGCGGCACCGGCGCCACCCTGGCCGCGGTCGCCGGCGCCCTCGCCACGCCCGGTCTCCGACTGATCAGCTGTGTGTTATGCCTGAACGCCGGCGCGCTCATGACTCCTGACCTGTGGGTGTGGGAGGTCCGGGACTGGGTTGTCTTCCCGTGGGAGGCCGTCCCGAATACCCCACTCGCGCGGGTGGACCTACCGATTCCGACGGAGGTTCACCTCCGATGAACATCGATCGTCATCGTGTCACGCCTGTCTACCAGTACAGCACCCTGACCGCCGCCGAACAGGTCAGGCTCGCGGCCGACGCGATCAGCGGCGGTGACGTCGCGACGTTCGGCGCCCGCCACCTTCCCGAGGTCGAACGCCGGGTCGCCGCACGGGCTGGCCGCGCCGGTGCGGTCGCGGTCGACTCCGGTTCGGCCGCGCTCGCCCTCGCGGTGCGCGCGCTCGGCGTGCGGGCGGGCCAGGAGGTCGTCATCCCCGAGGTCGGCTGGGTGTCCATCGGCACGGCCGCCGCCCAGGCCGGTGCGACCGTCCGGGTCGCACCGGTGGACAGGACGTTGACGCCGAGCTGGGAACAGCTCGCACCTCTGGTCGGGCCGGCGACCGGCGCGGTCGTCCTCGCCCATCTCCGCGGACGGCCCGCCCCCGACATCGTGCGGATCGCCGCGGAACTGGCCGAGCGGCAGATCCCGCTCATCGAGGACGGCGCGCAAGCCTGGGGCGTCACCGTCGGCGGCCGTCCGGCAGGCGCCTGGGGAACAGTCGCGGCGTTCTCCGCGCAGACCTACAAGATGATCGCGGTCGGCGAGGGGGGTTTCCTCCTCGCCGACGACCTCGACCTGCTGTCCTTCGTCCGGGCGGTCGCGGGCGATACTAGAGTGCCTACGCCGGAGGCGGTGTGGCGCGGTAAGCAGCGGATGACCGAGGTCAGCGCGGCGCTCGCCCTCCCGCAGCTCGACCACCTGGATGCGCTCACCGCCGACCTGCGGCGTCTGCAACGCCGGCTCGTCGACCGCCTTCTCACGGTGGAGGGCATCAGCGAGATCATTCCTCGGACGGCCCGTGACATCGAGGACGGTAACGGGTCGCTGACCGGGATGTGGTTGCCGACGCCCGACACCGCCCGGCGTCTCGCTTCGGATTACTGGCGGGCCGGCCTGCGCTGCTGGTGGCCCGGACCCGGTGACCTGCACACCGCCGGCGCGTGGCCCGTCCAACCGGCCCGCAGCATGGTGGAGATCCACTCCTATCTGGATCTCCAGACGCCATGGCTCCCGTCTGAGCACCACGACAGCTTTGCTGATCACGTTGCCGCCGTCACCACCCGAACCCTGTGCGAGGTAGCCGTATGACGACCGTCGTGAACATGCCCGTCCGTGTCGGGTTGATCGGTTGTGGCATGGTCGCTGAGGAGTACGCCACCACGATCCGGATCAGCCCGACCGCGACCGTCATCGCCTGCGCCGATCAGATTCCCGGCGTTGCGAAGGCCTTCGCTGACCGGCATGGGATCCCGTTCGCTCTCGCCCCAGGCTTTCTCAGCGATCCGGATCTGGTGGACCTGGTGGTCATCCTCACCCCGCCCGACACGCACGCGCGCCTCGCTCGTGCTGCGATCGACGCCGGTGTGCCAGGTGTCTACGTGGAGAAGCCCCTTGCCGTCACAGCCGTCGAGGCAGCCGCGCTCGTCCGCGCCGCCGCGGAGAAGGGGACGTTGCTCGGCGCCGCACCGGATACCGTGCTCGGCTCACCCTCGCAAACCGCGCTGTTAGCCATCACGTCGGGGGCCATCGGACAGCCCCGTGCCGCGACCGCGTCCTACCTGTCCGCCGGGCCGGAACGGTGGCATCCGAACCCGGAGCGGTTCCATGCGGCCGGGATCGGCCCCCTCGTGGACATGGGCACCTACTACCTGTCCACTCTCTCCTTTCTGCTCGGGTCGATCACCGCTGTCCACGGCGCGGCGGCGACCTTCCGTCCGACCCGGACCATCCGGTGCGGGCCACGTGCCGGACAGAGCTTCACCGCGCACGCACCCACCCATGTGACCGCGCTGCTGGAAACCGACACCGGCGTGCCGATCACGTTCACCGCGAGCTTCGACGCTCCCAGCACCCGCTCCAGCCACCTCGAAATCCACGGGAGCGACGCCACCATCGTGCTGCCCGACCCGAATTTCCACACCGGTGTAGTCCTGATCCGCAGACGGGCCGGACAGGCCTGGAGCCCCTTACCACCGGCCAAGCCAGCCGTGGCGACGGTCGAGCGTGGCATGGGGGTTCTGGAACTCGCCGCCGCACTCGCCGGAGACGGCCGGGAGCGGATCTGCACGGGCGAATCCGGCCTGCACGTCGCCAACATCATTGAATCGATCATGAGTGTTGCTCAGGTGGCGTCGCCCACCCCGATCGCTTCGCTGGCTGGCGCTGTTCGGGAGGCTCGGTGACCACGCCTGTCGCGGCGCGCGCTCATGCGCCGTCGCACCGATGCCCTCCGGCACACTCGCTGATGCCGTGGGTGTGGGAGGTGCGTCGGCTCCGGACGGCGGCCCGCCATTGCATGCGCCGAGCCTCCAGCCCCGGCCCGGACGGGCTGACCTGGGCGCAGTACCGGGTCGGGCTCGGCGGCCGGCTGAGCGACCTGTCCCAGCGGCTGCGGACGGGGCAGTGGCAGCCGGGGCAGGTCCGCCACGTTGCGGTCGAGACGTTCAGCGGCAAGCCGTTCGACATCCTCATCTGCCCGGTCGAGGACCGCATCGTGCATCGCGCGATGGCCACGGCCCTCCAGCCGATTCTCGAAACCACGGTGCTGCGCGACTTCGTCTCCGGCGGCCGTCCGGGGCGTAACCGGCTTACAGCTGTCCGCGACGCGGCCCGGCACCTCGGCGAGGGTTATGAATGGGTGGCCGACATCGACGTCCGGTCCGCCGCGGCCGGACGCACTGTCGACGAAGTGATCGACTGGACGGCACAATGGGTGACAGACGGTTCTTACCTTCGTCTGCTGCGACGAGTCCTCGAGCCACTGCCGTCGGCGATGCACCCCGGCGCAGCGCTGCTCCCACAGCTGCTGCACCTGATGCTCGTGCCCGTCGACGAAGCCGTAGGTCATCTGCGCGTCGTCCGCTTCTACGACAACTACTGCCTGTTCACCCGCACGCGGAGTGACGCCCAAGCCGCCTACGATCTTCTCATCGCCGCGCTGGCGACCCGCCGGCTGGCTCCGTCACCAGCCAAGAGCGGGGTTCGGCACGCGCCGAACCCCGAAGATCTGTTTCTGAGCGGATGAACGGCATGCAGCTGCTGTCGTGGGCGCTGGTCGCCGGTGGCGTGTGCCCATACGGGGACCGGGCCCGGCCGCGTTCCGTTCCGCCGCTGGCCTGGACACGAACGCCGGTGACCTGGTCGCAGTGCGGGCGGACTCCACCGCCCGGCGTCAGCCCAAGCGCACCCGTCACCGGCCTCACGTTCCAGGATGCCGAAGTCCTGGCCGCACAGATCGGCGGACGGCTACCCACCAGCGTGGAATGGGAATGGATGGCGATCGGCGCCTCCCTGCGTCGCTATCCCTGGGGCGACCAGGAGTGGACACCGGCGCGGGCGAACCTGCGCGGCTCCCGGTACGGCCAGCCCACCCCGGTAGATCTCCATCCGGCTGGTGCGACACCGGACGGGCTCCGCGACGTTGCCGGCAACGTGTGGGAGTGGACATCGACCCCTGTCCTGGGCGACGGGTCGGTCATCCGGGGTGGCTCCTACCGGTCGCTGCCGCTGTACGCCCGCGGGAAGTTCCTCAACGCCGCCCCCCGCGACCGTGCGTCGGCGGGCATCGGAGTGAGGGTGGTCCGGAACCTATGACATCCCATGCGGCACATCAGCCTCTCCGGCGTCTTCAGCGGATCGGTCTGGTCTTCGCCCCCTACCGGTTCGACGAGCCCGCCGGGATCGAACGCAGCATTGCCGCGCTCGCCGATGGTTTGGAGGAACTCGGCCACGAGGTCACCATCATCGCCGCCGGGCCGGCCCGGCAGCCCGACGACCGGCGGGTCGCCCGGCTGCACAGCCTGCAACTCCCGCAGCTGCTGCACCCCGACACCTTCGACGCCGCGCTCACGCAGGCATCCGGGCTGGCCGCCGAACTCGACGCGATCGCTCATGATCGACGGTTCGACCTCGTCTGCTCGATGGACGCGCTCTGGGGCCTCGGAGTGCTCGGACGGTCGCGGGCAGCGCGGACGGGGCTGATGGTGCACGTGCTCACCGGATGCGAACCGCAGATCCGCGCTGCCCTCCGACAGCAACCGGATGTCGTCATCGCGCCCAGCGAGACGGTGATCGACCAGGCAGTTGCATGTGGTCTTGCCGCGGCGCGGTGGCGGGTGGTGCCGAACGCGCTGCACCTCGCAGGCCCCTCGGCCACCTCGGTTACCGCCCCGGGTCGGGATGCCCGCGAGCTCTTACGCCGCGAGGGCCCGGTCCGGGTTCTCACCCGGCTGGCACCGGACAAGGGGATCGTGCCGCTGCTCGAACACTTTCCCGCCTGGTGGCAGCGGGCGGTCGAGGTGGCTGTGGCCGAAGCCAGCTTCGAGTACCGCCCCGGTATGCACGCCGAGCTGCGGCGCTCGTACCACGCGGTTGCGGGTGCGTCACCCGCGGTGCGCACGGTGCCACCCCGACCGTGGGCACAGGTCCGCCCGTTTCTCGCCGAGGCCGCGCTGGTCATCGTCCCCTCGCTCGCGGAAACCTTCGGGCTGGTCGCTCTCGAAGCGCTCAGCGTCGGCACGCCGGTCGTCACTTACGCCGTCGGGAACCTGCCCGCCCTCGTGCGGGGTGCCGGTGTCATCGTGCCGACGATAGACGGTCCGCACGGCCTGTGGCTGGCCGCTGACCGGCTCCTCGCTGACGCCGAGGCATACCAGAAAGCGTCTGCTGAAGGACCGCGGCGTGCGGCGTCGTTCACGCCCGCCGCAGTCGCGCAACGGTGGCTGGCCAGTTTCGACGACACCGACTTCGACCTCAACACCACGACCACCCACTCCGATGATCATCGTGTACGGGGCGGTATCGCATGAACGCGATCATTGTCGGCTGCTCCCACCGCAAGGCCGGCTGCGGCGAGTACGCCGCCCTGGACCTGTATGAGGGCGGCTGCGTGCCCCAGCTCCGCGGCCGGGTCCACGCCCATCCATCGCTGCGCGAGCGAATCTTCGTTCTCTCCGCACGCTACGGACTCGTCGGCGCCGACGACCGCATCGCCTCCTACGACCAGCAGATGACGCTCTCGCGGGCCCGCGAACTCGCACGTTGTGTCGGCCGTGCACTCACAAGCCGGGTCTTGGTTGCCCCGCATCCCCGCGAACTGCTGGTGCTGGTGGAACCGGCCTACCTCGTCGCGCTCGCGGAGCTGCTGCGCGCCGACATCCGGCCGCGGCTGCACTGGTTCCCCGATCCGGCGGGCGACTGGCCGGCAGCCTGCGAAGTGATCGACAACTGGGGATGGCCGCAATGACGCTCCGCAACGATTTGCATGCGCGGGACAACGACTACGACCCGATCATCCGGACCTACCAATCCCGCGTCGGCAGGGCGTGGCAGGACCTCGCTGGGCACGTCACCACGGCGCGCAGCCTCAGTGTCGTGATCCCCGCCCACAACG
>NZ_CAUVXO010000193.1:0-8943 GCF_963555865.1 Protofrankia sp. Cr1 | reverse complement strand
GGTCTTGCCTTGCTCTGCTGTAGGGGACAAGTTTCTCTTAATGTTCTCATCGGCCCCCATGAGTGCGCAGGGCTGCCTCCAAGCAAACCTTTCTTCTCTCGTACTGGACTACTCTGCACGGCAGAAGCATTCTGGCGCATCCCTGAAGTATTTTGTCGTCCGGCAGCTCCCCGTCCTGCCGCCCGAGTCCTACATCCATCCGGCGCCGTGGGAGCCAAGCGTGGCGCTGCGGGACTGGGTGGCCGATCGGGTGCTGGAGCTGTCATACACGTCCTGGGACATGGCGCCCTACGCCGGGGATCTGAATGACGACGGCCCGCCGTTCCGGTGGAACCCTGACCGGCGGGCGCAGATCCGCGCTGAGCTGGACGCCGCTTACCTGCACTTGTACGGCCTGGTTCGGGACGAGGCTGAGCATGTGATCGATTCTTTCTTCGTTCTGCGGAAGAACGAGGAGAAGGCGCACGGTGAGTTCCGTACCCGCCGTCTCGTCCTCGCCGCCTACGACGCCATGGCCACCGGCACCTACACCTCGCCCCTTGATCCGCCGGCAGGCCACGGGCTGCGGCATCCCGACCGGAGACGTCCATGACTACAGACGATCAAGTGTACGACGCGGCTCGCATCCTCCTCGAGCATGGCCTTGGCGCCGACGACTCGGCCTTCACTCCCGGCCGCAACGTGTGGACGCAGGCTCACGCTCGGGAGCTTGCCGGGCGGATCGCCAACCCTCCGGATGGGGCGACCGGGACTTTTCTCGACCGGCTGGTGGCGGAGCTCGCCGGCGCGGACCCGCTGGTTGTGCAGCTGGCAGCGGAGATTCTGTACCTGCACTTGCTGGTTGCGCGCGACATTGCCGGTCGGAGGAAGCGGTTTGGGCTGCGGCAGGTTCTGGAAGCGGCCGGATCGCGGGTCGAGGTTCCGCCCGCTCTGGACGCCGCACTCGACGGTGGTGTGATCACGGTGGGTATGGCGTACAAGGCTTATCGAGCGCAGCAGATCACCTGGCTCGCTGAACTTGTCGCGCATTGGAAGAGTCAGCCGGCCGAGCGCGTCCGCGCCGCCCTGGTCAACCCGTGGGCGTTCCGCGAGATTGTCGACGAGGTTCCCACCACGACGGCGGCCGGCCAGCGGCGCGCGCTGTTGCATCTGGCCTTCCCACAGGTGTTTCTCGACAGCCTGCTCGCGGACCATCTCACGGCGGTCGTCACGACCTTCGGGCACGAGGTCGGCCCGCTCACCGGGGATGGTGAGCGGGACTTTTTCGCGATCCGCCAGGCGCTGGAAGCCACGAGCGACGTGCCCGTCGACTTCTTCGAGTCGCCCTGGGCGGAGCAATGGGGGTGGGGTATCGCGCAGGGTGGCGATCCGCCGCCACGGCGCCGGGGTTGGCTGGTGCGGGGAGCGAACGTCTCCGGCCGTAACCTCGTCCCCGAGTGGTTGACGAACGGCTACTGTTCGATCTCGTTCCCGGACTATCCGCCGGTGGAGCCGGGGCTGACCAAGAGCGCGCTTGCGCACATCGTGCGGGATGCCGAGCCGGGGCTGAGCCCGAGCCAGGAGGGGACTCAGATTGGGCTGCTGGACAAGTTCCTCAACCGGATGGCGTCCGGCGACATCGTGGTCACAGTCAACGATTCCCGCGTGTATGTCGGGATTCTCACCGGTGGCCCGTACTGGGTCCCGGACGTCGTCGAGTCGCACCGCCGGCGGGACGTGCAATGGGTGAACACGTCGGCTCCGCTGCGGCGTTTCGATCTTTCCGACACTGCGCAGGACCGGTTGTCCGGGCAGGCAACCATCGTCGATCTGGGTGAGGTGGCGCGAGAGATCGCCGACCTGGCGGAGCTTGACGGGTCCGACGGTGGCACGCCGGCGCTCGTCGCTGTCCTTCCCGAGCCGGAAACGGTTGTCGTGGAGCAGGCGCCGCTGGTGGACCTGCCCGAGCCGGCCAAGGAGCTGGCCGAGCGCCTGCTGGTCGACATCGACTGGTTGGCCGAGACCGTGGACCTGCTGAACGAGAAGAAGCAGCTCGTCCTGTACGGTCCGCCCGGCACGGGGAAGACCTACCTGGCGCAGGAGATCGCGAAGTTCCTGGCCGAGGAGACCAACGGCGAGCACCGGCTGGTGCAGTTCCACCCGTCGTACGCCTATGAGGATTTCATCGAGGGATTCCGGCCTGGTCTGACCGCGGACGGCACGTTCCGGTTCGCCAAGGAGCCGGGGCCTTTTCGGCGGCTGGTCGATGCCGCCGCGCAGAACCCGTCCGGCGCCTACGTCCTGGTCATCGACGAGATCAATCGGGCGAATCTCGCGAAGGTGTTCGGCGAGCTGTACTTCCTGTTGGAGTACCGGAACCGCACGATCGGGTTGCAGTACTCGCCGGATGAGGATTTCACCCTGCCACGCAACGTCTTCCTGATCGGGACGATGAACACCGCGGACCGGTCGATCGCGCTGGTGGACGCGGCGATGCGGCGTCGCTTCGCCTGGCAGTCGCTGTTTCCGGGTGAGCCGCCGGTGGCGGACATGTTGCGCCGGTGGCTGGCGGAGAGGGGCCTGCCCGTCGCGGTGGCGGACCTGCTGGATGTACTGAACGCGGAGATCGCAGACCGGGATGCGACCGTGGGACCGTCCTATCTGATGAGTCCCCGGGTGGCGACACAGGAGGGGCTGGCACGGCTCTGGCGCACGCAGATCCTGCCACTGCTGGAAGAGCGGCATCTTGGTGAGCACGCCGACGTCGCCGGCTATGTCCGCGGCCGGTACGGCCTGGATGTTCTGCAACGTGGTCGGATGGTCGTTCCTTCAGTCGCCGGGTCTGACGGTACCGACCAGGGTGACGCTGACCAGGGCGACTCTAACGCGGCCGGCGGCGCCGTGAGCGCGTCCGATGCCTGACCGGATCATCCTGGCCGAGTACCGATCCCGGACCGTCGAGGGCATGCCGGCCGGGGTAGCCCGCGCGCTCGCGGCGACTGGTGCCGTCACCGCTGGCCGCGACATGGACGGCCGGGTCCGGCTGACCGCCTCGTCCATGGTGGGGCTGGTGCGGGCCGGTGACGTCGAGCTGGTCGTACAGCCGAAGGTCGGAGTCGGCAGGCTGCTGTGGCTGCTCGGTCACGCCCGCAATCCCTCGGGTTGGCGGGACGACGACGTGACGGTGGGGGAGGAGGACGACCTCGTCGCCGGGACCGCGGTCGCCTTCGCTCATCGGGCCGGGCGGGCCCTGACGGGCGGGATTCTGCGCGGCTACCGGTCGGTGGACGAGGCGTCCCCGATACTGCGCGGCCGGCTCCGGGAGGCCGACCAGATGCGGGCCAGGCTCGGCGTCGCCATGCCGTTGGAGGTCCGCTACGACGACTACACCGTCGACATTCCGGAGAACCGCATCCTGGCCACGGCTGCCCGCCGCCTCCTGCGGCTCCCGGGTGTGCCGGTGGCGACCCGGGCGGCACTGCACCGGATACACGTCGCCCTGTCCGACGTGACCCCGCTCGTGCCCGGCGGGCGGCTGCCGTCGACGGTGACCACCCGGCTCACCCGGCGCTATGAGCCGGCCCTGCGGCTCGCCCGGCTCGTCCTGGCGAGCCGGGGAATCGAGGTATCGGCGGACCCGGTGGTCGGCCGTGTTGCCGCCTCGGGGCTTCTGTTCGACATGAACGCCGTGTACGAGGACTGGCTCACCGCCGCATTTCGTGGGGCGCTGGAAGGCCACGGCGGTGCGGTCGACGGTCAGCGTGTCATCCGGCTCGACGAGGCCGGCAAACTGGCTACCCGACCTGACATCACCTGGTGGCGTGGCCCTCGTTGCCTCGCCGTCACGGACGCGAAGTACAAGGCACCCGCGACCACCCCGATTGGCGACATCTACCAGGTTATTGCCTATTGCACCGCGCTCGGCTTATCCGACGGCCATCTCGTCTACGCGGGCGGAGCGTCCGCCATGCACACGATTCGTCGGGCCGGTATCCGCGTTCACGTCCATGTTGTGGACCTTGCCCAAACTGTGCCGGCACTCGTCGATCAGATCGACACACTCGCCGCGGCGATCGCCACGCAAACCCGGGAGGCGGTCTTCGCGCCCAGCCGGGCCGCCACCCCACCCGCGGCCGTCGGACCTGTGCTGGTGGGGGCCGACGGCAGGTGACAGCTGTCCTCGACAGAACGGTCCGCCGGAGGGCTACGAGCGGCGCGACAGCGGCGCGAAGGCCTCCTTCACCACCATTGGACTCATCTCAACGGTATGAAAGTCGGCAACGACAGTCCTCTCCGGCTCCACGCCCTGGGCAGTAAGCACATCGAGAGTCTTGGCGATACGCGAGCTTGCCACATTCTGGTCGAACGCCTCCAGCGGATGCTTCACCACCAGCGCGGCCTGCTTCTGCCCGATGATGAACATACAGGACGGAGCCGCCGTTTCCATCACCTGCGCGTCCCTGCGCATGCTCGCCCAGCTGGCAATCGCGTGTTCCTCGCGGTTGGAGTTCGGCGTTACCCAACCGTGGCGGAGGACGGCAAGCAGATCTCGCGCCACCCGCCAGTCGAGCAGCGGGTGATAGGCCATGTTGGTGTAATCACGCAGGCAGCGATAGCATGACGAGACGCACTTATCGGCGTGGTCCGCACGATCCAGATTTGCCAGATACTCTTCGACGGTGTCGAGAAACGGGCCGAGCTGTGTCGCTTCGCCCAGATGGGAGCTGAAGCCCGCACCATTTTCGAGCGTGTCCGCCAGGAAGGCGTAGAAGTTCTGTTCGCCCCCGTGGGCCGACGAGTGTATTCCAGCGATGATCTCCTGGGTTTGGATGTCGAGATGCTTTGCGGCGGCACTGCGCAGCAGGAACGCCAGCGAGTACCATGCCGTCCGCCGGCCATCCGAGATGTCGGCCGCGGACGCAGGGGGTGTTCTAGATCTGCGACCGCACCCAGGTCCTCCCAGGACACGAAGTGCTCACGTCGCACCTTCCTGCGTCGACGCTTGCCTCTGCGCTGTGCCGCAGCCGTCATTCCATGATCATATAATCGCAACCGCGCACCGAAACTGGTGCGAGGGGCCGGTAGAACGGCGCTGACGGCTTGCCATCCACACCCAGAGTCCTCGGTGAGCGGACTGAAACGCTTCCATCCCGTGTAGACGGCCAGCGCGGGGCGTGCGATCGCGGGAGAACGTTTGCCGCGGCCACTACGAACTCGGCATCGACGCTGAATCCGGTCCGCGGCTGACGGCTGCCTTTGCTGAGCTCACTCTGATGATCTGATCACCAGCCTGGCGGGGCCCACCATGTCCTGCTGTCCCACAACGCAATCAACCCCTTGGGAAAGGACATCGGGTGCCGAAACAGCATCGGTGCACGTACCCATAGGTCGTTCAGCCGTCGTGGTCGGCGCAAGGGTCAAGTCTCCCCGAGATAGTACCGGCCTACCTGTACGGGCCGTCCCCACGCCCGTGGGGGCGATCCATCCGAGCAAGAGGTCGCCTTCTAAGTCCAGGGGCAGATCCGTCGGCCGATAGCTCGGAGGGGCTGGCGTCTGCGTCTCGCGCAGGGCTCGGAGACGCGGTGGCCTGAAATGTTCGCCTGTGGAAAAACCGTTGCGGAAGCCCCCGTTACGTGTACTCTTCAATGTTCATCATATAAATATGATCTTGGGGGTTGGGTGATCCAGCAGCACGCGCGCCGTGCCGACGATCCAGAGATGGTTCACCGGACCCGCGCACTTGTGGAGTATCTACGGGATTTTGTACGAACGGCGCACAAACCGGTCCGCGACTGCAGGGAAGACCAGGAAGTCCTGTGGCTGGCCAGTCTTCCTGACACTGTGCCGCGACCGCGAGCCGCCTCCGACGGCGTGCTGCTGGCGGTGGATCATTGGCCGCGTCGGCCGGCTCCGGCCCTGCCAGAGGCGTTGGAAGGCTGGCTGGCTCCGGAAGCGGTGGCCGATGCGGGTGCGGGAGACCCGCTGGTCGCGGAGACGGGACCGGGTCAGGGGTGGGTAGAGGGCGATAACGGCGGCTGGGTCGAGGTAGGCGAGATCCGGCGCGAAGACGCGGCTGAGGTGCTGCAGACGTTTGGGGGGTGGCTGCCGAGATGGCGGAAGTGGGCAGCCGAGGAACGCGCCGCTGAGCCGCAGCGGGAACTTCACGGAACTTTGCTGCGGATCGCGCGGCGGGTCCAGAACGACGGTGACGTTTATGAAGCGGTGCTCGGGGTCGGGCTGCTCACCCGTCGGCCGGATCAGGCCGAGAGGCTCCTGCACCGCCATCTGCTGACTGCCCCGCTGGCCGTCACCGTCGATCCGGACACGGTGAGAGTCACGGTATCCCTGCTCCCGGACGCCCGAGTTGAGCTCGAGGACGGCGATTTCCTGGACGAGACCGACGGCTACAGTTCCGCATTGCTGGGCCCACTGCGTTCCCGTGCCGATTCTGGAGATCTTCATCCGCTATCCCGTGAGGCGGAAGAGATCCTCGCGAGCTGGGCGGAACGGGCGCTGGGCACGGAGCGGTCTGTGCGTTTCGAGCCTGTGTGGGAACAGCCTCCTGCCCATCCCCGTGACAGCGATGCCTCCCTGCGGCTGCGGACGGCGCCGGCCTTGCTGCTGCGCAAGCGTGGACGCGGCGCTCTCGTCGGCTTCTACGACAAGATTGCGCGGCAGCTCGCGCAACCGGACGCGGTCAGCCCGCTCGGTCTGGCGCAGCTCCTGCTGCCGCTGAGCGCGCAGGAGCGCGTCGCATGGTCGGCGGTGGACGGCGGCGCGGTGCCGCCCGCCCTCGGTCCCGACCCGCTCTTCCCGCTGCCCGTCAACAAGGCGCAGCACGAAGTATTACATCGTCTGCATCAGGACACCGGCGTGGTGGTGCAGGGCCCGCCGGGCACGGGCAAGACGCACACCATCGCGAATCTGGTGTGCGCTCTGCTTGCGGACGGCAAACGGGTGTTGGTGACCAGCGAGAAGGATCAGGCCCTCCGGGTGCTGCGGGACAAGTTACCGCCGAAACTGCGCAGCCTGTGTGTGTTCCAGGGCGATGTCCGCCAGAGCTCTGACGGTGAACTGGAACAGTCGATCCGCATGCTGTCGCAGCGTACTGCGACGACCTCGACCGCTCAGCTCACCCTAAGAATTGCGGAGCTGACCGTTCACCGCGACAGTTTGGCGACGCATCGTGCACGACTGCTCACGGCGTTGCGTGAGCTGCGTGAAGCGGAGTGGTACGAGCACCCGGAGATCGCGCCCGGCTACCGTGGGCGGCTTGCGGAGATCGTTGAAGCGGTGGTTGCGGGCCAGCAGCGGCACGGGTGGCTCCCGCCGCTTCCCAAGGACGCACCTGGCACCCCGGGGTTGGGAGCAGACGAGACCCAGCGACTACTTGCCCTGATCAACCGGCACGGCGTGGCGGTGCTGAAGGAACAGGACGCCCGTTGCCCGGATCCTGAAGACCTTCCAGCGCCGGCAGCCTTCGCCGAAGCTGTGACTGTCTGGTACGCCGCCGAGCGCGTCGCGGCGGAGAGTAGCGCCGACCCGCTCGCAGAGGAAATCTCCGAGCGCGGCAGTGAGCTGCTCGACTCCCTCCGGGAGCACCTGGACGAGGCCGAGCAAGCGCTCCAGCAGGAGGGATTGGCCCTGGATGTCGCCGGATGGATGCCCGGTGACTGGTGTACGTCCGGGCTGGACGATCTGTTATCCGGAAGCCGTACGGCGCTGTGGACCGCGGTCCGGCGGGATGCCGAGCAGGCCGCAAAAGTCCAGGACGAACTGGCCAACCTGACGTTCGCGCACATTGAGGTGCCTGGCGACCTGGATCCGGGGCAGGCGGCCCGGCTGACTGCGGCCGGCAATGCATTGGAACGCCATGTGCGCGACGGCGGGAAGGTCCGGCAGCGTTTCCGCAAGCCAGTCCAGCGGGAGGCGGAGCCGCTGCTGACGCAGTGCGCTGTGGACGGTCGCTCCCCGACGACCGCGGCCGAAATAGCCGCAGTCGTCCTGCATCTGCGGGCGCGGCAGGCCGTGTCGCAGCTGAACAGATCCTGGGTGCGACTTGGCGTGCTCGCCGTCGATGGACCGTTGGAGGCTGCCCTGTCGGAACTCCTGGACCGGACGCCACGACTGAAATGCGTCTGGCGCTTTTCAGTGGCCGCTCAAGGGGTGCACGCCGCACTCCTGCAAGCCCGGATCAGGGCCACGGTGCGTAACCGTCAGGAGTGGAAGCGGGCGCAGGCGGCCGTCATTCATGCCCAGGCCCGGCTTGCCCTGCGGGATCGCGAGCAAGAGTTGCTGCGGCTCGCGGAATCCCTACCTGTGCAGAACGCACGCAGCGTGCCGGAGCTGGCGGATGCCCATCGCGCGATGGCGGTCCGTGACCCGCAGGTATACGAAAAGGCGGTGAAGGCGCTGACGGCGGCCTACCACCGCGAAGCTGACCGGCGCGAGGCGCGCAAACTCCTGGAGAAGCTCGCGGTGAGTCACCCGGTGCTGGCTCGCGCACTGGCCGAAACACCCGACGATCCGACCTGGGGCTCGCGGCTGACTGGGCTCGCGGAGTCCTGGGCGTGGCAGCGGGCCCGGGCTTTCCGCGACCGAATGCTCACCCCCGGCCGGGAAGCGAAGCTGGAGGGCGAACTCGACGAGGTCGAGGCCCAGCTCCGCACTACAACCGAGGACCTGGCTGCAGACCGGGCCCTGTTGCACTGCATGCAGCGGATGACCGCCGAGCAGAAGCAGGCACTCAACGCCTATGCGAACGCGGTCTCACGCGCAGGCAAGGGCACTACCGCGCAGGGCCGACGGCATCTGAAGGCGGCCCGCTCCGCGATGGGCGACGCGCGCGGCGCGGTACCGGCCTGGGTGATGCCGGTCAAGCAGATAGCGGCGATGATCGAACCGAATCGGGACGCTTTCGACGTGGTAATCGTGGACGAAGCGAGCCAGATCGGACTAGAGGGC
>NZ_CAUVXO010000192.1:0-9027 GCF_963555865.1 Protofrankia sp. Cr1 | reverse complement strand
AGTCAGCTGTACCACAGCAGACCATAAAATGTCTGGTCTGGGATCTCGACAACACCCTCTGGCAGGGAATTCTGTTGGAAAACGATGATGTCAGGCCTTTTCCGGAGGCTGTCGCCACCATCAAGGCCCTCGACGAACGGGGAATCATCCACTCTATCGCCAGCCGTAATGATCATGATGTCGCATTCACCAAACTCAAAGAATTCGGCCTGTCCGAGTACTTTCTTTATCCGCAGATCTGCTGGGACACGAAATCAGCATCGGTGAAGGCAATCGCGGCAGCTCTCAACATCGGGATCGATACGCTGGCCTTCATCGATGACCAGGCGTTCGAGCGAGCGGAGGTGGAATTCGTCCTGCCCGAGGTGCTGTGCCTCGACGCAACGGAGGCGGTTGCGCTCGCGGGGCGACCCGAGTTCACTCCGGAATTCGTGACCGACGACTCCAGAAAGCGGCGCCTGATGTATCAGGCGGACCGGGAACGGAAGGTCGCCGAAGCTGATTTCAGCGGGGTGCAGGAGGCTTTCATGGAAAGTCTCCAGATGCGTTTCGGAATCGTGGCGGCAACGGAAGACGACCTCCAGCGCGCCGAGGAACTCACGCTCCGCACTAATCAGCTCAACACGACCGGCTACACCTATTCTTATGCCGAGCTCGATGCCTTCCGCACTTCGGATCGACACCTACTGCTCGCAGCAACACTCGAGGATTGCTACGGGCCCTACGGAACGATCGGCCTGGCGCTGGTCGAAAAAGGCGACGAAGCCTGGATCGTGAAGTTGTTGATCATGTCGTGCAGGGTGATGTCGCGTGGCGTCGGTACGATTATGATCAACTATATCAAGCGGATGGCTGACGCCGCCCACGTTCGACTGCTGGCGGAATTCGTCCAGACGGACCGGAACCGAATGATGTACGTCTCGTACAAGTTCAACCGATTTTTCGAAGTGGAACGCCGAGATCCATTTATCATGTTCGAGGCCGATCTGACCAGTATTCCGGACGATCCGCACTACGTGCTCGTCAGTGCACCTCGCCCATGATGTGCGCCAATTACCCCGGAAGGAGCCGATTTATATGATCCAGGCACCGGTCTACCTTAGCCGAGTGACCAGTGAACAGCTGCTCGAGGCCACCCGCGAGGTCATTGCCGGCGGCGGCAGCAGCAACATGCGAAACCTCGGCATCCAGACCCCCCTGGTGTTGGACCGGTCGGCCGGATGCCGTATCTGGGACGTTGAGGATAATGCGCTCATCGATGTCAACATGGGCTATGGGCCGCATCTCTTCGGTTATGCCGACCCGGATGTTCTGGGTGTGGTGGCCGAACGGCTGCGGCTGGGAGCCGTCACTGGTATTCCGCACCGGTTGGACCACGAGGCTGGCGAACTGATCGCCGCAGCCGTGCCAACGATCGAGCAGGTCCGGTTCGCCAACTCGGGCACTGAGGCGATCACCTCCGCACTGCGGTTGGCCCGGTTCGTCACCGGTCGCACCGTGGTGGTCACCTTCGAGGGGCATTATCACGGGTGGAGCGAGACGGTGCTGCGCAAGGCTGCCATCACGAACGACGGCGCAAGCGCGCTCGGCGCCGTTCCCGGGGCGCCTGGCATGATTCCCGAAGCGCTCGTGCACACACTGCAACTGCCCTGGAACGACCCCGGTGCGCTCGACGACCTGTTTGCGGCACGTGGTGACCAGATTGCGGCGGTGATCCTCGAGCCGGTCTGCGGCAATGCCGGGCTGGTCCATCCATTGCCGGGATTTCTAGAGCGGATCGCCGACCTGGCCGCTCGCCACGGGGCGCTGCTTGTCTTCGACGAAGTGATCACCGGTTTCCGGGTGGCGTTGGGTGGGGCCCAGGAGCTGCTCTCCATCCGGCCCGACCTGACGATCGTGTCCAAGGTCCTCGGCGGTGGATTCCCGGTGGCGGCGTTCGGCGGCAGCAAGGAGATCATGGCGCCGCTCGCTCGCAACGAGGCGTTCCACGCCGGTGTGTTCGCGGGCAATCATGCTGCGGTCACCGCCGTGGTAGCCATGATCGGCAAGCTCAGGGGCAATCCATCGGTGTACGACACCCTCGACCTTGCCGGCGGTTATCTGGAGCAGCGGCTGACTGAGGTGTTCGCTGCGGCCGGCCACAACGTGCGCATCGCACGCTGCGGCTCGGTGATGTCGGTGGCCCTCCTGACCGGCGCGCCGGACTCGGATCCGGCCTACGACGCGTGCGTCGCGCTTATCGACTTCGCTGCCCACCGCAGGCTGCAGCTGTTGTGCCAGGAAGCCGGCCTCTACTTCCACCCGAACCCGCTGGAGCCGTGGTTCCTCAGCACTGCGCACACCCCTGACGTGCTGGACACGGTGGTCGGCACGGTCAGGGAATCCCTGGCAAGGCTGTAGGAGTCGAGCCGGACCGGTTCCGGAAAGAGGGAGAGATTATGAGCATCGAGTCCCTCGGCAATGTGCTGCGGGAACTGTGTATCGACGTTGGACAGGTCACGGCGGACACGCGGCTGCGGGCGGATCTCGGCCTCGACTCGGTCGAGACGACGGAGTTGGAGCTGGAGTTGGACCGTCGGTTCGGCTTGAAGATCGACTTGTGGGACACGACGGACTATTCCCTTGCCGAACTCGCAGCACGTGTCGAGGGACCGCAGCCAGCCGATCTGCCTGTCGATGAGCATCGCGTACCGCTCGAGATTCCCCGGGTTCCACCCGACCGGGCGCGGCGGTACCGCGAGGCCGGGTGGTGGCGCGCGCAGCCACTCGACACCCTGCTTCTCCGACACGGGCACCGGGATCCGGGCAAGTGTGCGCTCGTCGCGGGCGATCGGCGGCTGAGTTACGGCCAACTGCTCACCATGGTGGATCGGGTGGCACGGCGGCTTCGGACGCTGGGCATCGGGCGTGGTGACACGGTGGTGGTCCAGCTGCCCAACAGCATTGAATTTGTCATTCTTGTGCTGGCGCTGATCCGGATCGGTGCCCCGCCGATGCTGACCCCGTCGACGCTGCGGGAGTATGAGCTTGATCGAATTTTGGGGTTGACCTCGCCCGTGGCGATCGCCGTGCCCGGCAGGACTCGACGGTCCGATCATCTCTCGATGATCCAGCAGATGCGTTCCCGCCATCCATATCTCACACGGCTGCTCGTGGCCGATGGAGCGGGCGAGGAAGGGGCGGACGTCACCTTTCTGGCCGAGCTCTGCGAGCCGGGCCAGGATCCGGTTTTTCCCCGAGCGGAAGTTGAGCATGGCTGTGAGGATGCGGCGGACCCGACCGATGTCGCGCTGTTCCTGTTGTCCAGCGGCACCACCGGACCGCCCAAGGTGATGGCGCGCACCCATGAAGACTACGGCTACATCGTCCGGAGCACTTCCGATGTCGCCGCAGTCGACGCCGACACCGTCTACCTCGCGGTCATGCCCGCCACCCACACCTTTGTCCTCGCCTATCCGGGAATCATGGGGACGCTGGCCGCGGGCGGGACGGTCATTCTGGGCGGGGTCGAAGATCCACGGCGGGTCCTGGAGCTGATCAGCCGGGAGCGGGTGACGCATGCCGCGGCCGTACCGGGTCTCGTCACGCAGTGGGTGGATGTGCTCCGTACCGAACACTACGACGTTTCCAGCCTGGCCGTCCTTCAGGTCGGCGGCGCCAGGCTGGACGCGGTAGCGGCCGAGCGGGCGAAGACGGCGTTGTCGTGCGTGGTGCAACAGGTTTACGGCATGAGTGAGGGGCTGGCGAACTTCACCCGTCTCGACGACCCGGACGCTGTGACGTTCGAGAGCCAGGGACGCCCGGCATCTCCCGGAGACGAGATAATGATCGTCGACGAGGACGAGAAGCCGGTGCCCGCAGGGGATGTCGGACAGCTGCTGACCCGCGGGCCCTCTACCGTCGCCGGGTACTACCGGGATACGGCAGCCACCGGACGGGCCTTCACCCAGGGCGGCTTCTACCGTACCGGGGATCTTGTCCGGTTACGACCGGATGGCAACCTCGAGATCGCCGGACGCATCAAGAATCTGATCAATCGCGGCGGCGAGAAGATCAGCGCTGAGGAGCTGGAGGAACTGACCGGCGAGCTGCCCCAGGTGGCGGCTGCCGGAGCCGCTCCGATGCCGCATCCGATGTATGGCGAGGCGGTCTGTCTGTTCGTGGTGGCGACCGGTGAGGCCCGGCCCGAACTGCATGACATCCGCAGGTATCTGCAGATGCGGGGGCTTGCCCGCTACAAATTGCCGGAGCGGCTGGAACTCATCGACACGATGCCGTTGATCGGGGTCGGCAAGCTGGACCGGTCTGCGTTGCGCGAACGCGCCGTGACCCTTGCACAGGCGGATTCCGCCTCGTCGGCTCGGGCGGGCCGCTGATCAGAACCGGCGCCGGTGACCGCTGGGAGATCCCTCGCATTCACCAGGGTAACGGCCAGACTCCCGGACCGGGTCGATCCGGAGCCGGCCAGCTCCCGGCCCGCCCGGAACCCAGTCACATTCCCAGTCGCTCAAAGACGGAAAGGTTGAATCATGTCGTTGTCCGAAAAAGCTCTCCTGACGACGGAACAGCGCCTCGAGTTCGCGGCGAACGACGAAGTAGGTGGCGGAAACCTGCTCAGGTCGGCTATCGCGGCGAACCCGCATCCCGAGGCGGCCTTCATCCGGTCGGGCAGGCCCCTGACCAACACCGACGGCCAGCAGCAAACCGACTTCAGTCTGCTGCAGCTCGACCAGCTCGTGCAGAGCTGGTCGGTGTGGTATCTGGAAAAAGGTGTGCAGCCACGCGATCGTGTAGCGGTCTACATGAAGGACTTCTTCGCCTACTCGGTGCACTACTACGCATTGGCTCAGATTGGCGCCATCGCAGTGCTGATCAACAGCAAAGCGCCACAGGACATCGCATCCTCGCTGCTCAGCCAGACTGGTCCGGTCGCCCTGTACACCGATCGGGCACACCTCAAGGTACTCGGTGACGCGGTGGACAAGCTGGCGGACCTGCGTTTCATCCAGCTGGAGGAGGAACTGCCCGCGCCTCCGGAGAACATTTTGCCCGACGACGGGCGTTGGCGGCACGCTCCTGAGGATCCGGTCTCGATTCTGCACTCATCGGGGACGACTGGTCGGCCCAAGCCGGTCATTCAGACCCACCGTTCCAGCGTGGCGGGGCCGCGGTTCCGGCTCACCCAGGATGATCCCACTCTGATGTCCGGCGGGGTGATGATGGCGGCGCTGCCGCAGTCACACCTGGGATGTATCCACTACCTGACATACGCAATCTTCGGCGGTACCCCGATTGTGCCCCTGTACGATCCGAGCGGTTCGGAGCTGGTGGCCGCGATTCGGGACCATCAGCCCACGTCTGTGATGGCCTTCGGCCACGCATGCTCGGATCTGGCCGCACTTGATCTGGAGCCGGGTGCGCTCGACTCGGTCAACGTGTGGGTCACCACCGCCGATGCCGTTCACGAAGCGCACATGCGCAAGCTCCTCTCGCACCGAAGCGAGGGGCTGGCGCCCTCGTCCTTCCTCGACCGGCTCGGTACCACCGAGCTCGGCTGGGCCGTCCTGTTGAAGGCCAGGACCCTTGCGTCCGAACGCCATGACCGTTGCGTCGGCAAACCTGTGGGTGTCTCCGAGGTAGCCGTCCTGCGCAGAGACGGCACCGAGTGCGACGTCAACGAAGTCGGGCTGCTCGGCGCCCGGGGTCCAGCGATCACAGCCGGATACTGGAACAACGCCGACACCACCTATCGGAGCCGGCTCGGCGGATACTGGACGCCGGGTGACGTTGTCTACCGGGACGAGGAAAATAACTTCTTCCACGTCGACAGGGCCGTGGACACGATAGACACATCAGCCGGTCCGGGTTATTCGATTCTTATGGAGGAAACCCTCCTCAGCGATGTCCCGGAGATCCTGGACTGCGCTGTGGTCGCCGGCCGGAGCGATACTCGTGTCGTGGCCGTCGGGGTAGTAACGTCGGAGGTCGACAACATCGATCCACAGACGCTACTCAAGCAGGCGAACGAAGCACTGCGATCGGCTGGTCATCCCGAACTCGCCATGCTGGAGGTCGCCGGGGCGGTCCCCGTCGGTGTGACCGGAAAAGTTCTGAAGCGCCAGCTCAGGGAGCAGTACAGCGCCCTTTCTGACTACATTCGTGACGCCAACGGAAAGGTTTTTGCTGTGGTTCCCGGTGTTCTCGGAGGCTGAACCTCACCTGCGCTGAAAAGTCGCCTTCAGCACGCCCGAATTTGGGAGTAATGCATGGCAGAGATCAGGCCGGCGGCCTTGGCAGGACTCCTGGGTGCCGGCATTGGAGCTTCATTGAGCCCGCCCCTGCACGAGCGCGAGGCTGGCTTGAACGGCCTCCGGCTCTTCTATCAACTCATCGATCTGACCGCACTCGGGCTGGACGTGATCGAAGCCCCCGTACTCCTGGCCGCGGCCCGGCAGGTGGGTTTCGTCGGGCTCAATATCACCCATCCCTGCAAGCAGATCGTCCTCGAGCATCTTGATGAGCTGTCCGCCGATGCCGCTGCGATCGGCGCGGTCAACACAGTGGTCTTCGATGCGGGGAAGAGCGTCGGACACAACACCGACTGGTTGGGTTTCGCCCGCAGCATCGAGCGAGGGCTACGGGACGCGGCCAAGGGCATGGTGGTTCTGTTGGGAGCGGGCGGCGCCGGCGCCGCGGTGGCCTACGCCATCCTCAGTCTCGGCGCGGCCGAGGTCACCGTGATTGACGTCGACCGGCAACGTACGGACGCGCTGGTCGAGAGGATGCGACGCCATGTCGGGGGAGCGCGGGTCGTCGGCGCAGACCTCGACCTCCTCGAGGCCAGCCTCGTGCGGGCGGACGGCCTGATTCACGCGACTCCGGTGGGAATGGCAGGCCACCCTGGTCTGCCATTCCCACCAGGTTTTCTCCGTCCGAACCAGTGGGTGGCAGACATTGTCTACGGGCCCCAGGAGACCAGCCTTCTCCACCATGCGAGAACCATGGGTTGCCGGACGCTTTCCGGTGGCGGGATGCTCGTCTTCCAAGCGGCCGAGGCATTCCGCCTTTTCACCGGCGTTCAGCCGGACTCCAACCGCATGCTCCACCACTTCGAGCTTCTCACAAACCTATCTTCAGGTGGGGTGATGAAATCGCCGGTCGGCCTTTCGGCGAGGTAAGCCGTCCGTCGCGGCGGAGTCGATAATCGGTAGGGAGTAGTGACGATGAACGAAGTGCAGCCACGGCTGCGCCCGGTTCTTTACAACCTGGGGGCATTTCAAACCGCACCGGTGGCCATCACCTCGGCGGGCAGGTCGTACCTCCTTGCGGCCAACGAATCGCCGCTGGGCCCACTACCTTCGGTGGCTGCGGCTATAGCGGCCGCAATCGGCAGGATAAACCGATACCCGGACGGCGAGGTCACCACACTCACGGGCGATATCGCCAGGTGGCTTGGTACCAGTCCCGAACGCGTCGTGGTGGGCGCCGGATCGGTCGCTGCCATTCAGATGCTATTCGAAGCGGTCTGCGACCCGGATACAGAGGCGATCTACGCCTGGCGTTCCTTCGAGGCGTACCCGGTACTGGCGAAACTGGCTGGAATGCGACCCGTGGCCGTGCCGCTGCGCGACGAGCGGCACGATCTCAATGCAATGGCCGCCGCGGTAACACCGCAAACCCGTCTGATCATCGTGTGCAACCCCAACAATCCCACGGGGACGGTGGTGCTGCGGGGTGAGCTTGAGGAATTCCTTGACCAGGTACCGCCGGACTGCCTCGTGCTGTTCGACGAGGCGTACCGGGAATACGTGCGGGATACCAGCGTGCCCGACGCCCTGACGCTCGCAGCCGGCCGTCCCAATGTCGTGGTCGTGCGGACCTTCTCGAAGGCGTTCGGGCTGGCGGGACTACGCATCGGTTACCTGGTCGCCCACCCGGCAGTCGCTGCGGAGGTGCGCAAAACCCGGCTGCCCTACTCGGTCAGCCACCTGGCGCAGGTTGCTGCAGCCTCATCGCTGCGAGCCGAAGAGGAGTTGCTCGCCCGGGTCGAGAGAACCGTGAAGGAGCGTGAGCGGGTACGACGTGCACTGCTTGATCTGGGTTGGTCGATTCCGGAAAGTGAAGCGAACTTCGTGTGGTTGCGGCTCAATGGTGAATCCGCTGATTTCGCGACGACATGCACGGTAAACGGTCTGAACGTCCGCGTGGTCCCGGGCGAGGGCGTGCGGGTCTCCATCGGCGACCCCGGCGCGAACGACACCTTTCTGGAGGTAGCGGCGGCATACCAGCGACATCGCTGAACTGATGGGCCAGCCTGGGCACGTGGGGCCGGCCGTGCGGTGTCGGCCGTGCGGTGTCGGTCCGACACATCCTCGACGCCCGCCTCGCGACCACCATGCCGATCTTGGAAGCATTATGATCATGCAATGACGAGTCATTCTCGTTGATCGCTGTTTCAGGATCTGAGTTAGGAGAAACTCGACGATGGCCCCCTTGCAGGCATATACGCGGTACCACGAGCGCCCCGAGGTCGACTTCTACTTCGACCCGGTCTGCCCGTTCGCGTGGATCACATCACGATGGATCATCGAGGTGGAACGCCATCGCGACATCGCACTGAAGTTCCGCGTGATGAGCCTGTCCGTGCTCAACGAGCACCGCGAAATTGAATCATGGTACCGCGAGTTCTGCGACCGGGCGTGGGGGCCGGTGCGCGTCGCGATCGCCGCTGCGCAACATCGAGGCGATGACGTGCTGCGCGACATCTACACGGCGATGGGGACGCGGATCCACAACCAGCAGAACAAGGACTATCCGATGGTAATCGCGGAATCCCTTGCCGAGCTCGGGCTGCCGGCATCCCTCGCCGAGGCCGCGAACAGCACCGAGTATGACCAGGCGTTGCGTGCGAGCCACCGTCAGGGTATGGAGCCGGTCGGCGAGGATGTCGGAACGCCGACCCTACATATTGACGGTGTCGCTTTCTTCGGCCCGGTCCTCAATTCTGTTCCCCGTGGTGAGCAGGCC
>NZ_CAUVXO010000191.1:8502-10351 GCF_963555865.1 Protofrankia sp. Cr1 | reverse complement strand
TCCGGGCGCGGAGCATGGTGCGGGGCATGGCGGCGGCGGCGATCGGGTGGCCGGCATGCCTGGGCTGGTCGTGGCGTCCCCGGGGCGGACCTCCGCACCCTCCCTGCCCGCTCCCGCAGTTGCCGCCGATGGGGTCACTTCGGCTGTTGTTCCCGGGGCCGTCCCCGCCCCGGCGGCGGCACCCGTGCCCGCGCCCCCGGAAACCGATCGTGGCGCGTCCGGTGGGAGGCATCGGGGCACGACCCGCCGTCGGATCGTGGTCGGTGCGACGGCGACCGGTCTCGGCGCTCTCGCCGCCACGGGAATCGCGAAGCTGGTGGGTGGCTCGCGGCGAGTCGTTTCGTCCGACGCGCTTGTGCTCTTCGGCGCGCCCGACAGTTTCGGGGACCACGCCGAGCGCGTCCCGGTTGCCACAGTGGATGTTCCAGGCTGGGGTTTCGGGCCCGGCCAGGCCGCCTACATGTCGACCGTCACCTCCGACGGGACGGTCGTCACCGCCACTACACCCTTCTCGGACAACCAGGCGGAGCCGACCGGGTCGGGCATGGAGCTGGCGGTGTTCGAACCGGGTCCGGTGAGTTTCACCCGCCTGGTCGTACCGTCAAGCACGGGGCGTACGGAGCTGCCACGCGCCGAGCCGGGGTTTCGCGGTGTCGGCGGAGCTGATGTGGCCGATGTGACCGTGATCGGTTCAGGGCCTGACGAACGGGTGGTGTTCGTCTCGGCCGTGTCCTACTTCGGCTGGGATACGGCTGTCTACGGGCAGCTACCGGCGTTCGGGCAGATCCGCCGCCCGGCGCGGGGACGACCGTGGCGTTACGACCCGGCCGGCTCGTGGACGACCGACCAGCTCGCCGCGACCGCGCCGCCCGCCGCGGCCGCGAGCGCCTTCCCGCGTGAGGGCAGCGGCGGACCGAGGTGGTCACGCGGCCCGGCGGCGATCAGCAGACTCCCGGACAGTGGTCACCTGGTGATCGCGCAGTACTTCGGCGCCAGCAGCCTCGGCACCGCCCAGGGTGCGCTGTTGGTCGTCGACACCGCGGGCCGGGTGCGCGCCACCTGGCAGTATCCGGAGGTCCGGGTCTTCGGCGTGCCGGTGGTGGTGAGCCCCCGCGAGGTTGTCGCCGATCCGACGAGCCGGGCCGGCGACGAGCGCTTTGTGCTGATCGCTGATTGTCGGACATTGGACGACAAGGTCGTCGCGTTCCCCATCCAGGAGTTCTCCTATGCCGCGGGCGCCGGGCGCCGGGAGCTTGGGACGATCACTCCGCGTAGCGTCCCGGTGCGTGCCGCCGCGGACGACTCGCGGATGGAGACCGCCTGTTTCGACGCGAACGGCACCCTGTATGTCGCCCGCACCAGGGCGGACGGACTGCGCGCCGCGACGCTCGCCGTCTACCCCAAGATTGGTAGCGAGCGTGGTCTGGTCAGCCGGACGCCGGCGGTCGACGGTTGGCCGGCGCAGAGCTGGGGGGCGCTGAACCCGCCGGAGTACTTCGTTTCGGGCACCGATACCGGCGGTCTCGTCCGCAGCATCGTTCTCGACCCGACCAGCGGGGCGGTTGTGCTCGCCGGGCTCGACGGCGTGGTGCAGGTCGTCCGGCCCTCGGGTCGGGGCCGGGACATGACCTTCGCCCTGGGTCGGCCGCTGGACATCGGCCTGGGTGGACTACGCCGTCCATCCACCCGATACATCGGCGTCCGGCGGGGCGCCGTCGATGCGCACCGCGGGGTGATGTGGCTTCCCGTCAACCAGTTGGTACTCGACGCCATCCCGTGGCCGTACCCGCCGTTCAAGCTCGACCAGTGGCTGATGCGCGTCGACCTGCGTGCCCTGCTGTCCTGAGTC
>NZ_CAUVXO010000191.1:4357-8013 GCF_963555865.1 Protofrankia sp. Cr1 | reverse complement strand
CCCTGAGTCAGCCCTGAGACTGGTCAGGACGTCATGTCACGGTGCTTGAACAGCCCGGCGGCGACCAGTACCGCGGCCACGCAGAAGACGAGAATCCGGAGGCCGGCCGCGGAGTAGGCGATGTGATATCCGTGCGCGCCTGCGGCGAAGGTGTCCATGAGCCGGGCGGGCAGCCAGGCTGCCGCCGGGCTCCAGATCCGCGATACGAGCATCTCCAGCGGCAGGGCGTATGCCAGCCCCACCGACACCGCGGCAGCCGGGGAGCGGAACACCACCCCGACCAGGACGCCTATGGTCGCGTATCCCAGCGACGCCGCGAGCACGTTCAGGTATCCCTTGCCGATCTCGACCAGGCCGGCTGTGCTGTGCCAGGCAGCGGTACCCACGTCCGTCGCGGGCGCGATCGCGAACGATGCGGCGGCGGCCACGACCGTGGCCGCGGTGACCATCACGGTGACGAAGGCAGCCAGGGCCAGGCATTTGCCCGCGAGCAGGCGAAGCCGGTAGGGATGGGCGATGAGCTGGTTACGCAGCGTTCCATGGGTGAAGTCGCCGCCGATAACAGCGGCTGTGACGGCGAGGGCCGTCACACCGAGCAGGATGCTGACGGCTTCCAACCCCTGCATGACCCCGTCCGGAGCGGCCAGTGCGGCTGCCGTGACCGGCACGCCGTCGTAGTCCTTGTGCCCGACCGACAGCATGGTCAACACGGCGCCGAGCGCCGCGACGGCGCCGATGGCGGCGAGCGTCCCGAAGAAGAAGCGCGGGCGACCGAGCTTGACCCATTCGGCCCGGAACATCGGGATCACGACGCACATCCGGGCACGTCCGGGGCGGGCATGGCGGAGATGCGAAATCCGCCCGAGGCCGCTACCGATGCGTCCACTGAGCCGTCCACTGATGCCGGTACCGAGGCGTCCGGTGAGCTGCGGCTACGCGGGATCAGATCGCCGTCGACCCCGCCTGTTGCGACCAGGAAGGTCTCCTCCAGCGTAGGGCGGTAGGCGGTCAGCGCGCGCAGAGTGATTCCTGCTTTCATGGCGATTTTGTTGAGGTTCGCGGCTACCGCCTCGGGGGCGTGCACGCTGACCGATCCGATCGAGGACCCCTGCGGCGGGTCGACCTGCAGGCCGTGGTCGCGCAGCAGAGCGGCGAGGCGTTCGGTGTCTCCCGCATGTTCGGGGGTCAGCACGAGCCGTGGTTCCTCGGCGGCAAGTAGGTCGGTCACGTGGCCCTGGAAGAGCAGCCGGCCGGAACGGATCATGACCAGGTGGTCGCAGATCTGTTCGACTTCGGAAAGTAGGTGACTGGACACGAAAACCGTCATCCGCGCCCCGGCGAGGTCCTTGAGTAGGCTCCTGACCTCCCGGATGCCCGCTGGGTCGAGCCCGTTGGTCGGTTCGTCGAGGATCAGGAGTTCGGGGTTCGGCAACAGCGCGGCTGCGATTCCCAATCGCTGCTTCATACCCAGCGAGTAGGTGGAGAACCGGTCGTCGGCCCGGGTGGTCAGGCCGACCAGGTCCAAGGTCTCGGTGACCCGGTCCGGACCGAGCCGGCGCAGGCGGGCCAGCAGGAGGAGATTGGCGCGCCCGCTGAGGCCGGGGTGGAAGGTCGGCCCCTCGATCATCGCGCCGACCCGGGGGAGATAGGCCGCGGGATTGCCGATGGGGTGCCCGAGCACGAAACCGTGGCCCTCGCTGGGCCGGATCAGCCCGAGAAGCATGCGCAGAGTGGTCGTCTTGCCGGCTCCGTTGGGCCCGACGAAGCCCGACAACGCCCCGGTGGGGACGTGGAGGCTGAGCCGGTCCACTGACCGTCGGGTGCCGTACTGCTTGGTGAGCCCCTCGCTCCAGATGGCAGCGTCGGGGGGAGGCTGCGGCAGGTCCGTGCGAGTCTGCCGTCGTGATCGTATCCGCATCCGCGGTGGCCTCGCCGGAGTCTCCGCAGTCATTACGTGATTGCCTCCTTGGTTGCCTGCGCTGGATGATTTCCGGCGCTGGACGATGCTCGGTGCTTGGCTGACCTCTGGTGTTGGCTTCGTGTGGCACGGTCTCCCGGTCGGCGGACGTTGACCGAACAGAGCGTAACGGATGGAGAAGCGTTGTGAGTGGTGACGATCATTAACTCTCCATGAAGAAGATCTTCAGCCATGGTCCAACCACCGGATCGGGTCGGGACCCGGCCGGGCGGGCGGATGGCACGCACCGCCGGGACGCTCGGCGGGGCGTCCGAGCGCCCGGCTGCGCGCCATGCCGTCATCGCGTTGGGCGACAATGCCGTGAGCCCGACATCGAGGTGGCAAGGGCTTCGGGGATCGGAGGGAGTCACCGTGGCACAGGTGGCGGGTCTGCGCTGGGGTATCCGGGCGATGGCGGCACTGGCTCTGGTCGTGGGCGTTGCCACCCTCGGGGTAGCGGTTTACTCCGCGGTCAGGGCCAACCATGCCACCGCCGAACGGGGCAACCGACTGGATCCCGCCGCGACCACCGCGGCCATGCTCCTGGCCGACTACGTCGATCAGGAGAGCAGCGTTCGCGGGTATCTGATCACCGAGGATCGCTCCTTCCTCGACTCGTTCGACGAGGCCGGCAAGTTGATCCCGGTGCACTATGCGCGCCTGGAGATGCTCCTGGATGGCCAGGCCACGTTGGTCACCCAGCTGCACGGCGTCGCCGGGGCATACCAGGCGTGGCGCTCGGACGTGGCGCGGCCAGAACTTGCGGCGATGCAGGACGGTGCTGTTGCGGCTGCCCGCGATGTCGAGAGGTCCTCGACGGCCCGGACCCGGCTGAGTGCACTGCGCGCCGATGTGACCAGCCTTGAGATCGCGATTTCCCAGGAGCAGACATCAACCGTCGGTCGGGTCGCCGGCGCCCAGGACCTGTTGCTCAGTTCACTGGGTACAGCGGTGTTCCTGGTCGCGGTCATTGTGGTCACGCTGAGTGTTGTCGCACGTCGCTGGCTCCTGCGGCCGATCGCCTCGCTGCGTAGGGCGGTCAACGCGGTCGCTGCCGGACGTTATGACACCCGTATCCCGGCGGTCGGGCCCAAGGAGTTGGTCGATCTTGCCGGCAACGTTGAGGCGATGCGGGCGCAGCTGGTACGCCTCGTCCGGCAGAACGACCGGCTCTGGGAGGCGCTCGCTCAGGAGGGACCCGCCGTGGTCGCCCTGCGTGACGCGCTCACCCCGTCCACCCTGCACGCGTCCGGGCTGGTCGTGCGCGGTCGGGTCGATCCGGCCGAGGGGGAGCTGGCTGGCGACTGGTTCGATTCGGTGGACCTGCCCGGCGGCCGGGTCGGGGTGGTTGTGGGCGATGTGTCCGGCCACGGGTCGGCGGCTGGTGTGTACGCGCTGCGGCTCAAACAGCTGCTGGGCGCGGCACTGACCGGCGGGGTGTCCGACCCCGGAGCTGCCATCGAGTGGGTCGTGGACAACCTGGGCGAGACCGACGAGGTCTTCGCCACGGCCGTGGTCGCGGTGGTCGACCCGGCGACTGGGACGGTCGAATATGCCAACGCCGGCCATCCGCAGGGGCTTCTGCTGCGCCGGTCCGGCCCGGCGGTCGAGCTGTTCGCCGGCGCCGGGGTCCCTGCCGCCGGGCTTCCGGCTGTATCGGCGAAGCCGGTCGGGGCGGTTCGCGCGGAGCCGCCGGGGT
>NZ_CAUVXO010000191.1:1660-3928 GCF_963555865.1 Protofrankia sp. Cr1 | reverse complement strand
TCGCCGCCGGACAGACGGGGCCGATCCGGCCGGTCCGGGGGCCGCCCCGGCCGAGCAGGAGAGCTCTCGGCGACTCCGCCGGGGGAATCGCCGACCGCTGATGTCGTCACGCTCACCGCCATCGGGCCGCTGGTGTCCAGCCTGCTGGCGGCCCCGGGCGCCTGGGCGACCGCGACCATTCGGCTACAGCCCGGCGACGCTCTGTTCATCTACACCGACGGCCTCATCGAGGCCCGCAACGAAAAAGGTGAGCAGTTCGGCGAGGACCGGTTGGTCGCGGAGATCCTGCGGGTCCCTTCGCGGGGCCCGCAGGAACTGCTCGACGCGGTTTTCGAAGCCGTCCGCGCGTACGCTCCCGGACGTCCGAGCGACGACCGCACCGCGATCATTCTTGCGCGGACGGATGCGAGCGGGTCCGGCGACGGCGGGGTTCTCGTGCCCGCTGCTCGTCCACCGTCGGACCGGTACGGGCCCGGCGGCGCGGGCCGGGCGGGGTCGGGTCGGTGACTTCGGATCATCTTGCAGCTGGGCTGCGGGTGTAGATGGTCGTTTGCGGGTACAAACGTTGCCATGAGTGAAAGGTCCGGCATCGGGTCCGGTATCAGGTCGGGTTTCGTTGCGCTGCTGCGGGTCCGCCTTGGTGTCGCGCGGCTGTTGCTCATCGTCGTCGGTGCCGTGCTGGTTCTCGCCGGCATCGGGTTCGTCAGCGGCTGGCGGCCGTCGCTGACCAATCCGTTCGGTCAGGAGAGGATCGACCGCAGTCCGCCCGCGGTGCTGCGGTCCCTGACCGATCTCAGCGAGTACCACGCGGCCAGCGCCCATTTTGAAGTCGTTGTCGATCTGGCGGATGAGACCAGGTTCATACCGGCCTCGTTGCGTGGCGAGCGGACCTTGTTCGTGGGTGTCGGCAGTGTCGACTCCGTGGTCGATTTCGGAAAGCTCGGTGCGGATGCGGTGACGGTCTCCGAAGACCGGCGGACGGTGTCGGTCCACTTGCCCGCGCCGACGCTGTCGGAACCGCGGGTTGATCCGGAACACAGTTACGTCGTGGCACGCCAAAAAGGCGTGCTGGACCGGATCGGTGGCTTTCTCACCGGCAGCCCCAGCGATGATCGTGAACTCTATGTGGTAGCCGCGGACAGGATGACACAGGCGGCGAAGGCCGATGGTTCCGTCCTGACCCTGGCCCAACGCAATACCACTGGAATGCTGCGAGGTCTGTTCAGCGCGCTGGGTTTCACGACAATCAACGTCAGCTACGCGGACGCACGGTAGCGAGCCGCGCTCGTCCGGTCCGGCTCGCCGAGCCAGGCCGACCACGAGCCAGGCCGACCACGAGCCGGGGTGGAGCGCGCCGTCGAAGACAGGCATGTCACCGGGCCGGACCCTCACGTCGCCTGGTGGGGGTGGAGTCGTCTCCCGGCGGGGAGCGCCGGCTCGCGCCGGTCCGGCGGAAAGTCAACCGTCGAGCAGGTGCACGGGAGGCCGTGGGTAGGTGGCCGTCGGTCCGGAGCACAGCTACTGGACCGAGGCTGCTTCCCAGTTCCGTCATAAGTCTGAGTCTGTTAGGCTCAACAAACATGACATGAGCCCGATCCGTGCGGGGATCGAGCGTGACAGGAACCGCGCTTGGAGGGAGAAGTCATGACCGCCTACCTGTGGGATCCATTCGCCGCGTTCGGACGTCTGGACCGGGAGTTCGACGAGATCGTTCGTCGTACCTGGGGTGTCCCTGACCGGACGCGGATGGTTCGCACCGGTTTCGTCCCCGCGGCCGATGTCGTCACCGATGGGGATGACATCGTCGTGCAGCTGGAGCTTCCCGGAGTTGACGTCGACCGGGACGTCACGGTCGAGCTGGAGCGGGGCCGCCTGGTCGTCCGTGGGGAACGGACCGAGGCCCGCGCGGGCGACGGCCATCCCGATGACGGCCGTACGGTCGTGCTACGGGAACGTCGCCATGGCGGCTTCCAGCGTGAGTTCAACCTGCCGGACGGCGTCGGCGCTGACCAGATTTCCGCGACCTACGACAACGGCGTCCTGTCGGTGCGGCTTGCCGGCGCCATGACGGTCGGTCGCGGCAGGCGTATCTCGGTCATCGCCGGCGCGCCGCAACGCGATCGGGCCAGCGACCCGGCGGACGCGCCGGCAGCGTCAGGTGCTGAGCCGCGCGTGGCCACCCAGGCACGGACGGCTGACGGGGTACAGGCGGGCTGACCCGCGACCTGCTCACCGCCTGCGGGTCGGCCGCGAGGGTCTCGCCAGCCG
>NZ_CAUVXO010000191.1:0-1258 GCF_963555865.1 Protofrankia sp. Cr1 | reverse complement strand
CAGCCCCGGTCGGCTTGCGCTGTGCGCGGTGTGAGGGAGGCGGGACCATCGGGCCGATGTCGCCGTCGGGTGCCTCGTCGATGTCGACGACCACCGGCGCGTGGTCCGATGTGCCCGCACCCTTGCGGGCCGCCCGGTCCACCCAGATCGCCCGTACCCGCTCGGCAACCGGGGCGCTGGCAAGGGCGAGATCGATGCGCATGCCCTTGTTCTTGGGGAACATCAGCGACCGGTAGTCCCAGTAGGTGAAGACCTGTTCGTCCGGCCACCGTGCGCGCGTGACGTCCACCAGGCCGAGGTCGGTCAGTCCTCGCAGGGCCTGGCGTTCGGCGTCGGTGACGTGGGTGGCGTCGACGAAGTCGGCCGGGTCCCACACGTCGGCGTCGGTGGGAGCGACGTTGAAATCACCGCAGGCGAGTACCGGCGTGGTCGCCAGGGCCTTTTCCAGGCATGCCCGCAGCGCGGCGAGCCACGTGATCTTGTAGGCGTAGTGCGGATCGTCCACCGCCCGCCCGTTGGGCACATAAAGCGACCAGACCCGGATGCCGCCACACGTCGCGGCCAGTGCCCGAGGTTCTGGCTCCGGGAAGCCGGGACCATCGGCGAGCCCGCGTTCGACGTCGCCCAGGCCGACCCGGGAGAAGATCGCTACCCCGTTCCACCGGCCGTTTCCGTGATGTGCGACGGTGTAGCCGCGGCGGAAGAGATCTTCATCGAAGAGCTCGAGGAAGGCGTCGTCGGCGAGCTTGGTCTCCTGGAGGCAGACCACGTCCGGCTGGACTCGGTCCAACCATTCGATCAGACGCGCCTGCCGTGCCTTCGCCGAGTTGATGTTCCATGTCGCTACCCGCACCATCCGACGTTAGCGTCGATTCTCGCGCAGCTCTCGGGCACCCCCGCCGGGTCAGTTGGGGCCAGCGGGTGGTCGCCCTGGTGTGCAGCCGCTGGGACAACGACGCCTTGATGGGTGGCTGGTCCAGCACGAGTGGATGGTTGACATACATTTTCCGCCCGAAAACCGGCGCCTCCTGACGTCTTCCTTCCACTCGTCGCACCGAAGGGAATGCGGATCAAGGAGTGGGGTTGGGGTGCGTGCATCGCGAGGTGCGAGGAGGCGCCTGGCGCACGCAGACCCTGGACGAACTTCCGGCGGCGACCCGTGATGTCGTTGCCGCTCGTCCCCACCTGATGCACGACGTCGGGGAAGGATGGTAGATCTACGACCTCACTCACCTGTACTCGGCTAGCGGTTTTGACG
>NZ_CAUVXO010000190.1:0-9103 GCF_963555865.1 Protofrankia sp. Cr1 | reverse complement strand
GCAGCCGCGGGCCGGAGAAGATCGGCAGCTGGGTCAGGGCCTCGACGTCCGCGGGGTTGCGCAGGACCGCGTCGATGATCGCGCTGTCGGGAAGCACCCGTCCAGGAGCGATGTCCCGTTCGCGGGCGATCCGATCCCGGGTCGTCCACATCGAGCGGACCGCGGCGAGCTGGCGACGGTTGCGGACCCGGTGGATCCCGCTGGTACGCCGCCACAGTTCCGGCCGCGGCTCACGGGGCGGAGCCGCGGCGATCGCGGCGAACTCCTCGCGGGCGAACCGCAGCTTGTCCTGCGCCGCAAGCTCGCCGTGCAGGGCGTCGCGCAACTCGATGAGCAGTTCGACGTCGAGCGCGGCATAGCGCAACCACGGTTCCGGTAACGGCCTGGTCGACCAGTCGGCCGCCGAATGTCCCTTCTCGAGCGAGAAGCCCAGTACCTTCTCGACCATGATCCCAAGGCCTACCCGCTCGTAACCCAGCAGCCGGCCGGCAAGCTCGGTGTCGAACAGCGTGGTGGGCCGCAGGCCGATCTCGGCCAGGCAGGGCAGGTCCTGGTTGGCGGCGTGCAGGACCCACTCGGCGGTACCGACGGCGTCCTGGACGCAGGACAGGTCGGGCACCGCGATCGGGTCGACGAGGTGGGTTCCAGATCCGCGGCGGCGGATCTGGACCAGATAGGCCCGTTGGCTGTACCGGTACCCCGAGGCCCGTTCGGCGTCGAAGGCCACCGGACCGGTCCCGGCGGCCAGCCGCGCCGCGGCCGCGCGCAGCGAAGGCTCGTCGACGACGACCGAGGGGATGCCTTCGGACGGCTCCAGCAGCGGTCGAGCCTGCTCGGCGCCGCCATCTGGATCGTGGCCCTGCTGGTGCGATGAGTCCGGAACCGTCGACGTCACGATCGGCGATGGTACGTCTCAAGTAGCTGCTGCGAACGGCACTCGGGCGGACGAGGCCAGGTCAAATCGCTGTGGACCCGTAATTGGTGCCGGGATGGGTGATCAATTTTACCGTTGGCATCCATGCAGGCGCGGAGCGTTCTCGACTATGACCTGCGATGGTGAGATGATGAGCGCCATGATCACAATTCTGCGTCGGTCGATACTGTTCCCAGTCGTGACCCCGTGACACACATTGCCGGGCGCTCCTAGTCGCGGCGGGTGGGCAGCGGCACCACTCCGCAGACCCGCGGTGGCAGACCGGCCATGGCGGCGAGCAGGTCCGCGAAGGCATGCAGTTGGGCCACGGCCTCCGTCGGACGCCACCCACGGCGACCGGCGGCACCGGTCGTCTCGGCCCAGTCCGGCGACCACGAGCAGCGCACCTCCACATCCGAGCTGTCGCCGTCCGCGGCGAGAACGCCGAACCGCCTCGAGTTCGTGATGGTCACGGTGCCGCCCATCGCGCGGTAGGCGGCCTGGTTCGCTTCCAGCGCCTCGCGCAGCCACGACCAGGCGACTTCGGGCAGGCACGGGTCCACGGCGATCTCGGGATCGACAGCCGCCCGGGCATAGCAGACGAACCGTGCGGTGCCTTCCCAGGCGCTGTGCCCGATCGGATCGACGAGGAGGATCAGACGCCCGGAGGCGGCCTCGTCACCGTCGCACACCAGACCACCGGCGATGGCGAACGCATACGGCGCCAGCCTGGTAGGTGCTTGGAGCTCGTGTACGGCAATCTCTGACCGCACCCGCCCCAACGCGTCCCGTAGTGCGGCTGTAGCGGCCACGAAGGCTGTCGGCACGCCCTCCGGAGACAGCGATGCGCCCATGGACGTCACGGTAGGACGTCCGGACCGCAGGCGCGCGACAGAGCGTGGGCGACCGGGCGAGCAGACCGGGCATGCATATGCCTGCCCGCGCCTGACACCCGATCAGGCGACATGGCGGGACCGGTGCGGGATCGGATGGCCGGTGGACCGCGGTGCTACCCCCACCGACGCCCGGCCCGGCCTGGCGGGGACCTGCTGTTGATCGACGAACAGCGCCGTTCCGCACTCGACACATGCCCGGTCGGGACACTCCGCCCCGTGCCCGTCCGAACACGGCGGTTGCTCGAAATCGCGTATGTCACCGCACTCGGGGCACACCCGTTGGGTTAACCCGTCGGCGCCCACATGGACATGTTCCATCCGAACACCACTCCCAGGTCACGTCCACGTCGGGAGGGTTCGTGTGGACATCACGGACCCTCTCATCCCATTCGGACCGTCCCTGACGGTGGCACGGACCTGCCCCATTGCCACGCATTCGGCCCCGGCGTGTCGTGCATGCCCATGGGTGTCCGGCTGGTCGCCTTTGGTGAGCATCGACCACTAAACTCAGGGCGCGGTACCAGGCGTCGGGGCTGTCGTGGATGTGGTCGAGCTGCCGGCCGGCGTCGGTGGGTGACCCGCGGCGGGGACGTGCAGCCACCGGCGTTCCACGATGTACGGGGCGATGGGCAGGACGGCGGCACCCAGCGCCAGCAGCGTCTTCGACATCGGCCAGCGCCGACTCCGGGCCAGTGCGATCATTATCGCGCAGTACGCGAGGAAGAGCCCGCCGTGGATCGGACCGAGTACCCGGACGCCGCCGGGGTGGCCGGCACCGTACTTGATCGTCGTTGCGACCAGGAGCAGGAGGAACGACGTTGCCTCGGCGACCGAGACAACCTGCGCGGTGGCAAGCAACCTCTTCTCGCCTCTGTTCGTGCGGGTGTTGCTCGCAGCTGGCATGGTCGGGCCTCCACGGTATTTTCTTCTACGTCATGTCGAAGGTAGTCGTGGCCGAGGCCGTGCGTGGTCCGGTTGCCATGCTGTGGCCCCCGTCCGTCGCCTCATCCGCCGGCCGGTCTCATGCTGTGATCGGTCGGTCCGCGATGGTGGAGCGTGACCGACGTCGCGGCGATCGAGGTCGCCGCCTGAACACCCGGCGCGTCCGGCATGCAACCATCGAGGCCATGTACCGCGCAGCGGCGCCCGGGCGCGGAGTCTCGGGCGCGCCCACTGGAGAGTCCGAACTCCGCGACGCGCCGTTCCTACGGGCGTGTCGCGGTCAGTCCACTGAGCGCACGCCCGTGTGGTTCATGCGGCAGGCGGGCCGGGCGCTCCCGGAGTATCGCCGGCTGCGCGCCGGGACAGCCATGCTCGACTCCTGCCGCGATGCGGCCATGGTGACCGAGATCACTCTGCAGCCGGTGCGTCGGTTCCGCACCGATGCCGCGATCCTGTTCTCCGACATCGTCCTGCCGCTCGTCGCGATCGGCATGGACATCGACATCGTCGCCGGGGTCGGCCCGGTCGTCGCGGAGCCGGTCCGCGACCGCGGTGCGCTCGCTCGTCTGCGGCCGGTCGGCGACGAGGACGTGCCGTATGTCGCCGACGCCGTCCGCACGCTCGTCGGCGAGCTCGGGCCAATCCCGTTGATCGGGTTCTCCGGCGCGCCGTTCACCCTTGCCAGCTACCTGGTCGAGGGTGGCCCGAGCCGGACGCACGCGCGGACCAAGGAGCTCATGTACACCGAGCCGCGGCTGTGGCACGACCTGCTGGAACGCCTTGCCGACATTGCCATCGGCTACCTGCGGGTCCAGATCGAGGCGGGTGTGAGCGCAGTCCAGCTGTTCGACTCGTGGGCCGGGGCACTGGATGAGGCCGACTACCGCCGTTACGTGCTCCCGCACAGCCAGCGTGTGCTTGGTGCATTCGACCATGCCGACGTCCCGCGCATCCACTTCGGGGTGAACACCGGCGAGCTGCTCGGCGCCATGGCCGAGGCCGGTGCGGACGTCGTCGGGGTGGACTGGCGGGTTCCGTTGGACGAGGCCGCCCGGCGGATCGGTCCGGGTCGCGCGGTCCAGGGCAACCTCGACCCGACCGCGGTCTTTGCGCCGGTGGACGTCCTGGCGGACAAGGTCCACGACGTGTGTGCACGCGGTGCCAAGGCGAGCGGTCATGTGTTCAATCTCGGGCACGGAGTGCTCCCGCAGACCGATCCCGGCGTACTCGCCCACATCGTGGACCTGGTTCACGAGGCCTGACCGCCTGACAGCCCGCAGCGCCGGGCGTTCTTGGTCGCCGACGCCGTGACATTGCCGGGCGGCCCGACCCGACCGTCGGGCGCGGAGGGAGACTGGACCCGCGGCGGCCGCATCGGGCAGGCGGCCGCGATCGGGAGGAGCGGGTCCACATGCGGGTCGTCGTGGTCGGAGCGGGCATCGCGGGGCTGGCTGCCGCCCATGCGCTACGGGGCCGGGCTGAGGTCACCGTGGTCGAGTCCGGCGACCGCGTCGGAGGCAAACTGCGGACCACCTCGTTTGAAGGCATGCCCATCGAGGAGGGTGCGGAGTCGTTCCTGACCCGCGTACCGGACGCCGTGCGCCTTGCCCGGCATGTGGGAATGGGCCACGACATCGTTCATCCGGCGACCACCGCGGCCTCGCTGCTGATCTCCGGCCGGCTGCGGCCACTGCCGCCGCGGACCCTGCTCGGCGTGCCGACCGACGCGATCGGCCTGATCCGTTCCCGGGTGCTCTCACCGGTCGGGCTGCTCCGCGCCGCCGCCGATCTGGTGCTGCCGCGTACGATCCTGCCGGACGACCCCACCGTCGGTGGCTATGTGGGTGCCCGGGTCGGCCGCGAGATCGTCGAGCGGCTCGTCGACCCGCTGCTGGGCGGGGTGTACGCGGGGCGGGCCGATGCCATGTCCCTGCGCGCCACGGTTCCGCAGCTGATACCGATCATGTCCGAGGACCGCTCGCTGTTGCTCGGGGCGTACCGGGTCCGGGCCCGCACCGCGCCCGCGGATCCCGCGGGAACACCGGTGTTCGCCTCGATCCGTGGTGGCCTCGGACGGTTCGCGGCAGCTGTCGCGGACACCAGCGGGGCGACGATCGTGCTCGGCGCGACCGTCCGTGCGGTTGGCCGGACGCCGTCGGGCTGGCGGCTGACCGTCATGGATACCGGCGCCCCCGACACACCGGCCGCCCCGGGGGCCGGCGGGTCGGGCGAACGGGAGATCGATGCCGACGCCGTGATCCTCGCCGTGCCCGTGGCCGTGGCCCGGGCCCTGCTGGCGCGGGTGGCGCCGCACGCAGCCGCACCGCTGGCCGCCGTCCCCTACGTGTCGGTGGGGTTGACCACCCTCCTCTACCGGGGAGCGCGGCTACCGCCCGGCAGCGGCTATCTGGTGCCGCCGCGTGCGGGCGGGGTCGTCAAGGCGGCTACGTTCGTGTCCGCGAAGTGGCCGCATCTGTCGGCCGGTACCGACCTCACCGTCGTGCGGGCAAGCGTCGGGCGGGCCGGCGACGTCCGTGACCTCGAGCGGGGCGATGTCGAGCTTGCCGGCGTGGTCGCGGCCGAGCTCGCCGCTGCGACCGGGCTGACGGTCCGGCCGGGGGCCAGCCGGGTGACACGCTGGCCCGACGCGCTCCCGCAGTATCTGCCCGGGCATCTGGACCGGATCGCGGCCGCCCGCCGGGCGCTGCCCACCGGCCTTGCACTGGCTGGCGCGGGATACGACGGGGTCGGCATCCCGGCATGCGTCCGGTCCGGCGAGGCGGCAGCGGAAACGGTGCTGCGCGCGGATGACGCTGTGCGGACCGGGCGGATCGGGCCGTGACGCGCACCGGATGGTCAGACCTGCCCGACGGTGAGCCGTACCCGACGGTGAGCGCACGGTGCGGTACTGACGTGGCATCTGCCGGCACTGCCCGGCCAGGCAGCTCCGGCTAGGCGACAATTGGGCCATGTCCGAGACTCCGAGCGGCCGAAGCCCGCGCGATCATGACTCTGGTCGCGCGGCCGGCGGCCTCATCCAGCCCAGTACCGAGATCTCCCCGGGTACTCCCGCGCTGTCCGCGCGCGATCTCAATGCCGAGCTCCTCTACACCTCCTGGTCGGTCTTTGCGGCGCGGGACCCGCTACCCGCGGACCGCGGTGCGGTCGTCGCGGAGGTGGAGGGCCTGCTTGCCGGTGCCCTGGCCAAGGACGTCTACACCCGCGGCATGTACGACATCAGTGGGTACCGCGCGGACGCCGACGTCCTGCTGTGGTGGACCAGTCCGGATCCGGACCTGCTGCAGGAGACCTACCAGCGGTTCCGTCAGAGTGCCCTGGGGCGGGCCATGGCCCCGGTGTGGTCCGGGGTCGGCCTGCACCGGCCGGCCGAGTTCAACCGCAACCACGTCCCCGCCTATGTCCGGCGCGAGGATCCCCGGCCGTATGTCTGTGTCTATCCGTTCAACAGGTCACTGGAGTGGTATCTGCTGCCCGACTACGAACGGCGGGGCATGCTGGCCGAACACGGGATCATGGGTCGGGAGTTCGCTGATGTCCGGGCGAACACAGTGGCTGCTTTCGGTCTCGGTGACTATGAGTGGTTGCTGGCGTTCGAGGCGGACGAGCTCCACCGGATTGTCGACTGCCTTCGGCACCTGCGCGGCAGCCGGGCGCGGGTGCATACCCGGTTGGAAACGCCGTTCTTCACCGGGGTTCGCAAGCCGGTCGCTGATCTCGTTGCGGCGCTGCCGTAGCGTCCGGCCGCGACCCGCCGGCGGAATGGCACCATTCATGCTGGTTCATACCGATTTTTCATCCGGTTGGGTCGTGGGCCGCCCCCGTCTGAGCGGGCATCCGGGTGGGCGTTCCGGGTAAACTGGTCATTATGTTGCAATTACGTCGCGTAACTTCGTCCCCGATCGTGGATGGCTGTGATTCTCTGCTACCATCGGTTACCACAAGTTCATGGATGTCTGACCCGCGTCACCTTGCCGACCGCTTCCGGTAACCTCAAGGGGGTCGCCGGATTGCTTCCCGAGTGGTACCGGTACGGTTTTCCGTGTGGTAATCCCAGGCGGTTGTTCCGACATGCCATTCACGGTTCCCGTAGGATCTGACAACGGCGGCCGGAACACGGCGGCTCGGTTTACCGATCTGTTGGGACGGGTGAGATTCTCGCGGACCGCGATTGGTTCTGTTGCGACCTGTCGGACCTGTCGCGCGATCGCGTCCATGCCTCACCGAGGCCGCACCGAGGAACGGAGCACGCGCTGCCGGAGATCGAACCCCGATGGCGTCCGTCCGGGTATCCGACCCGCCGGACACGGCGTTTGACGACGCCTGGACGGCCGCGGCGGAAGCTGGTTCCTGGTTGATCGACGCTGTTCCGTGGTGGCCGCAATGATCCGGGTGGGTACATCCACCCGGTCGTGGCGGAGCGCTGGCGGCAGATCGCCCGATCGTGCGGATAGAGATCTTATGATTGCAGACAGTGAGAAGTCGTCCGAGTCCTGGGGGGGCTGGCAGTGACGGAGACAATGCCCGGTGACGCTCGGGCAGCGACGGGGGCCAGATTGGCCCCCCTTGTCCGTGGTTTTGACATGTGGGATCAAGCTGATCCCGATTTCGGCGACATGCCCGAGGACGGCCGGCAGTCTCGCCGGCGTCGGTCCGCCGTCCCGGAATCAGCGGCCACGGGTGCCATGGAGCGGGTGGGATACCGTGCTCAGGTCGCCTGGGAGCGCAGGTATGTTCGCCTTCTCATCGTGTTCGACATTCTGGGCTGTGTGCTGGCCGCGATTATAGCGTTCTTTGTGCGTTTTGGTGACCATCCGTTTCAGTCCTCATGGCCGTACATCCTCATGAGCGGCTTACTGCCGGTGGCCTGGGCGCTGTCGATGGCATTCGGGCGTGCATATGAGGGACGTTTTCTCGGCGGCGGTTCGGAGGAATTCAAGCGGGTCGTGAACGCGGCGGCCCGGATCACCGCATGCGTCGCGGTGATTTCCTACGCGACAAAACTTGAGATTGCTCGAAGCTATATTCTCATTGCGTTTCCCGTCGCCACCGTCCTTTCGGTTGTCGGCCGGAGTGGTGGGCGTGGCATTCTTCACCATATGCGGCGAAACCGTCGCTGTCTGCACAGAGTGCTGGTTGTCGGTGCTGGTGAGTCGGCGGCGACCCTTGTCCGCCTGGCCCATCGTGACCCGACGTCCGGCTGGTCGGTGGTCGGGGTCTGCCTTGATCGGTCCCCGGGTCGCCACAGCCATGACCTGCCTGAACGAAGTGGCTTCGACCTGCTCGGGGTTCCGATCGTCGGAACGTTGGACAGCCTCCACACCGCGATCCAGGCCACGAGAGCGACGACGGTGGCCATCTGTCCGCAGCTGGACAGCGACACCCTTCGACAGGTGATGTGGGCTCTCGAGGGCAGCGACGTCGACGTTCTGGTGAGCTCCGCGCTCACCGACGTCACCGGTCCCCGTATTTCGATCCGCCCGGTGGCTGGCCTTCCCCTGCTCCATATCGAGGAACCGGAGCTCACCGGTGGCCGGCGGGTCCTGAAGGCGTTGGTCGACCGTTGTCTCGCGCTCACCGCGGTCATGATTTTTGCGCCGTTGCTCCTGGGGCTCGCAATCGCGGTGCGGCTGAACAGCCGGGGTCCGGCGATCTTCAAGCAGACCCGGGTGGGTCGCGGTGGTGATTCATTCCGGATGTACAAGTTCCGTTCGATGTACATCGACGCCGAAGCGCGTCTGGAGGAGCTCCGCGGGGCGAACGAGCGTTCCGAGGGCCTGCTGTTCAAAATGCGTAATGATCCGCGGGTGACCCCGGTCGGGCGCTTCCTGCGCAAGTGGTCGTTGGACGAACTGCCTCAGTTGTTCAACGTCATCAACGGAAGCATGTCGCTGGTCGGCCCGCGGCCGCCGCTGCCGTCGGAGGTGGCGCAGTACGAAGGCGACGTACATCGCCGGTTGATGGTCAAGCCCGGACTCACCGGACTGTGGCAGATCAGCGGCCGTTCCGATCTCGAGTGGGACGAGTCGATCCGCCTGGACCTGCGCTATGTCGAGAACTGGTCGCTGGCCATGGACTTCGTGATCCTCTGGCGGACGCTGTTCGCCGTCGTGCGTCGCGAGGGCGCCTACTGACAACGCCCGGTCGTCCCACATCCCCCTGGTGCGAGCCGACCTGTCGCACCCGCTGCGCTTGCGGTCCGCAACCGTGGACGGCGTCTTCGCCGGTGAGATCTTCGCGCGTAGCATGCGTTCGCGTGGGGGGTCTCGTCGGGCGCGGGCCGGAGCTGGCGTTGCTGCAGGACGCTCTCGAACGCGCGCGGTCCGGTCAGGGG
>NZ_CAUVXO010000189.1:5765-9513 GCF_963555865.1 Protofrankia sp. Cr1 | reverse complement strand
CCCGGGCCGGGTCCGCCGACAGGCCGACAAGATCGATCCATGTGTAACCGCCGAGCAGTCCGGGACGTTCAAGCGGCGCCACGCGGACCGGGATCAGGCGCCGCCGACGTCCCAGCGGGTCATCCCGGAAAGCGGCCTGCCACTCCGCCTCGACATAATCCGAACGAAGCGCGTCCGGTGACAACACGACCAGCGTGTGGTCGGCCTCGTTGACGGTCCGCTGCATCCATGCTGCCCAGTTCGTGCTCGGCGCTGAATGCCACGCCTGAATCCGTACGTCATACCCGGCGCCGTCGAGTTCCCAGGCGATCCACTCGGCCCACGTTCGATCGGCCTGTGTGTAGCTGACAAAGACCGTGGGCAGCCGTGCGTCGTCTCCGTTGACCACGCCACGGATGCTCCCACATTCGATATCCGGGTGTGAATCCACCGCCCCGAAATTCTGCGGGCGGTGTGTTTCAGCCGGCCGCCGGTTCGGGGGTAATCGCCGGAGCAGCCGTCTACCTCGCCGGCGACTGCGGACTCAGAAGCCGGGAAAAACCGTGCGCAGCTGGTCGAGATCCACGCCGTCGGCCTGCGTCGGCGGGGTGTGGTCAGGGTCAAGGCGGCCGTACACCAGGCGCAGGAACGCCTCGGCGGGCAGCGAAAGTCGTGGCAGCTGCTCCTGGCCGTCCCAGCCACCCAGCTGCACGGAGTCGTCGACGTCGAGGACGATCTCCCGCTTGGGATCGTGGGTGGTGATCCGCAGGCGGATGGACGTACCGGTCGGTTTCGCGACGAAACCTACGAGCCCGCCGAGCCCGTCGATGAGCTCGCCAACGGCCACCCCGTCCACGGTCGCTGCCGGATCGAGCGCGACCGCGACATCCCAGGTGTGCACGGCATGCTCGCCGAGGCGCAGCCGCGCCATGCCGGCGGCATCGAGCTCCATCGGGCCAAACGTAACGCGCAGCTGCCGGTGCTGGTCGGCGTCCAGCGCCTCGTATGCCTCGACCAGCGCCCGGTCGGCGGGTAGGGCGTCGCTGGCCTGCTGGTCGGGTGTCTTGGCGTTCCATGTATCCCAAATAGCGGCGAAGGCCGTCGGGTCCGGGGCAGGACGGCCGGCGAGCGCGGCGTCCAGTACGAGTGCGCTGATCTGCGCACCTGAGCCGAGGTGGGACAGCACCTGGGCGATCGTCCAGTCGGTGGCATAGGAGCGACCGCGGAGCTGGTCGGCGGTGAGGGGCTCGACGACGGCTTGCAACCGCTCGTGTGAGCGTCGGACAGCGGTGATCGCGGACTGGGCGTCTGGTGTCACTTTTCCTACAATAGGCCGCTCGGACACGGGCCGAGGACACCCTCACCCGGTGGCGGGCCGGGTCCGGCTGGTGGCCCGGTGGGCGATCAATTTGATCATCGAGCGAGACGGAAGCGCCGGTCAAGGCTTACGGATGACTTTCGGGCCCCGGCAGGTTTGTGAGACGTCGACGGCGTTATCGACCGTAGGTGCTGCTGCGGTGGTCGAATCGGAGGATGACGATCGCATGATGGTCTTCATCGATTTCGTAGCGGACACGGTATTCGGCGCCGTAGTGGGCGGCGTGCTGGCCAGCGAACGGTAGGCCAAGCGGATAGCCGATGCGCCGAGGGTCGGTCATCAGCCGACCAGCAGTGAAATCGATGATCCCAGCGTGAACGCGGGGCGGTAGCCTGTTGAGGCTGCGCCATGCAGCAGGGGTGATGCGTGCGTGGTAGGTCTCAGCGGGTGCCATCGAGAGGGGGCAGCCCGTAACGGGCGCGTGCCTCCCGTCCGGTGGTGAACTCGCCACGGGAGTACTCGGCGCATGCTTCAGCGGCGTGCTCCGCGCCGGGCCCGCGGGTCGGGCACTCGGCCGAACACAGGGAGCAACGCCGTTGGTCCAGCGGCGCGGAACGGTCGGCCAGCGACATCATGTACGACCATCGGCCATCCGTGAACAAGCCATCACGATCTGCCAGCGAGCGATTTTACTGGAGCCCTGTAACAACCCCACGCCATCGCTACGATCGTTTGAACCCGTCGAGGTTCTCTTGTCCCGAAATTCTGCGGGGCGGTGTGTTTCAGCCGGCCGCCGCCGGCTCGGGGGCGGCCGTGACCACGGTTGGTTCGGGCTGCGGCGTCCGCATGTCGCGGCGGCCGGGCAGGGCGAGAGCGCCGACGGCGCCAAGCCAACACACGCCGGCGGCGACCAGGCAGGCGATGTGCAGGCCGCTCATGAACGACGCGTTGACGTCGGTGACGAGCTGGTGGCTCAGCGAGGGTGCGGCGTTGGCGGCTGTCGTGATCGCCGCGCCGACGGAGTCGCGGGCGGCGATCGCCACGTCGCGGGGCAGCGCGGCGACGGTCGTCCCGGCGAGATGGTGGACGTAGATCGAGGTGAACACGCTGCCGATGACGGCGACGCCGAGGGTGCCGCCGGCCTCCCGGGTGGCGTCGTTGACGGCGGACCCGACCCCGGCCTTCGCCGCCGGGAGCACGCTGAGGATCGACTCGGTGGCCGGGGCGGTCGTCAGGCCGAGGCCGGTGCCCATGATGACCATCTGTGCGGCGATCTGCAGGTAGGACTCGTAGGTCGCTGACACCGCGATCCAGGCGAACGCCGTGCCGAACAGCAGCAACCCGGTGACGACGATGATGCGGGTGCCGAGCCGGCCGGCCAGCGCCGCGCCGAGCACCGACCCTATCGCGATGGTGATGGCCACCGGCAGGATCCGCACGCCGGTCGAGATGGTGCTGTAGCCGCGGATGAACTGGAAGTACTGGGTGATCAGGAAGATGAAGCCGAAGAGCGCGAAGAACGCGACGGTCACCGCGCCACTCGCGGCGGAGAAGGCCGGCGTACGGAACAGGCTCACGTCGAGCATGGGGTCGACGCGGCGCCGCTCGACGGTGACGAACGTGGCGGCGATGATCGCGGTGGCGGCGAAGCCGACGATCGACCATGGCGACGTCCAGCCGCGGTGCGGCCCTTCGATGATCGTGTAGACGAGCAGTCCGATGCCGGCGGACGAGGTGGCCAGACCGGGCAGGTCGAGCCGGGCCGCGTGCGGGTCGCGGGACTCGGGCACGAGCACGACGGCGAGGGCTGCCGCGACCAGCGCGACCGGGACGAGCGCGAGGAACACCCCGCCCCACCAGGCGTGGGCGAGGATGAGTCCGCCGGTGACCGGACCGATGGCGACCCCGAGGCCGGTGACCGCGCCCCACACGCCGATCGCCTTGGCGCGCTCGGCGCGCTCGGGGTAGGCATTGGTGATGATCGACAGTGTCGTCGGGTAGATGAGTGCGGCGAACGCGCCCATGACGAAGCGCACCGCGACCAGCGCGCCGGCTCCGGTGCACAGCGCCCCGATCCCGCTGGCGATCGCGAAGCCGGCGAGCCCGCCGAGCAGCACCGGGCGGCGGCCGAACCGGTCGCCGATCGACCCGCCGGTGAGCACGAGCGCGGCGAAGGCCAGGTTGTACCCGTCGACGATCCACTGCAGGTCGCGGGTGGTCGCGCCGAGCTGACGGGCCATGTCGGGCAGGGCGACGTTGACGATCGTGGTGTCGAGGTTGATGGCGAACACGGCCAGGCAGACGGTCGCGAGGACCGCGAGCCGGCGGCGGGAGCTCATGGGAGGCATCGGGACCACGTCTCCTGAAGTTGACGGTGACAACATTGACGAGCGTGCCACGGGAAGTAGACACTGTCAACATGCTGGCTGCCGATTCCTCGCGCCCGTACCA
>NZ_CAUVXO010000189.1:0-5389 GCF_963555865.1 Protofrankia sp. Cr1 | reverse complement strand
CTGGCGCTGCTCATGGAGCAGCGCGTTGCGGCCCTGCCCGCGGACCCCGACCCGCTGGCGGCCGCCTGGGCTCGGTTCGATGCGCTCGGGCGGGCCTACGTGGAGTTCGCCACCACTGAACCCGGCTGGTTCCGGACGGCGTTCGCCGTGCCGCGCACCATGCACTCCTTCGGGCCCGGCGAAGGAGTGGGTGCCAGCGGAGTCGGCCCGTACGAACTGCTCGGCGCCCGGCTCGACGAGCTGGTCGAGGTCGGCGCGATCCCGCCCGAACGCCGTCCCAGGGCCGAGTACGCCGCCTGGTCGGCCGTGCACGGCCTGTCGACGCTGCTCAACGACGGGCCGTTGCGCGACATCCCCGCCACTGAACGTGATCAGGCACTTCGGGTCGTCCTCGACTTCGTCGCCCGCGGAATCTGACGGAATCCGACCGGATTACGATCTTCGATGGCTGGCACTTCCGGGCCGGTCAGGGTCTGTGGTGGCGGGCAGGGCTCGGTCAGCGTCGGCGGTGTGCGGTCATCGGCAGGCCGTCGCGGGGACGCAGGGTCACCTGCGGCAGGGGGACGATCTCGACATCCGGGTCCGGCTCGAACGACCATCGGCGGGCGATCGCGGCCAATGCGAGCACCCCCTCGAAGTGGGCGAAGGTGTTGCCGATGCACTGGCGGGGACCACCGCCGAACGGGAAGTAGGAGTAACGCGGCTGGCCGGGCGGGGCTGCGCCGACGCCGATGGTTGCGCCGACGAGCCAGCGGGTCGGGTCGAAACGCTCCGGGTCGGGCCACCAGGTTTCGTCGCGGTGCACGACCCATTGGCTGAACAGCAACGTCGAGCCCGCGGGCAGTAGGTAGCCGCCGACCTCGCGGTCCACGGTGAGGTGACGGCCCATCGTCCAGACCGGCGGATAGAGCCGCATCGACTCGCGCAGCACGGCGTCGGTGTAGGGCAGGCGCGCGATGTCCGCCATCGTCGGCCGGCGGTCGCCCAGTACCTCGTCGAGTTCGGCGTGCATCCGGGCCGCGACCGCCCGGTCGCGTCCGAGCAGGTGGAAGGTCCAGCTCAGGGCATTAGCGGTCGTCTCGTGCCCGGCGAGAAGGATGGTGAGGGCCTCATCGCGCACCTCCTCGTCGGCCATGCCCACGCCGGTGTCGGCATCCCGGGTGGACAGCAGCAGCGACAGCAGGTCGTCGCCGTCTGCGCCGGCGGCGCGGCGGCGCTCGATCAGCGCATAGACGACCCGGTCGAGTGCTGCGCGGGCATCGCGCCGGCGTCGGGCTGCGGGCAGGGGAAGCCGCTCGAGCATTTCGAACCCGGGCAACCGGGCCCGTCCGGCGGCGGCCATGTTCTCGGTCAACGCCGTGCGGACGACCTCGATGACCTCGCTGTCGAGGTCGACGTCGAACAGGGTGCGGGCTACGATCGCGAGCGTCATCTCGGTCATCTCGGCGTGGACGTCGAGGTGCTGGCCGTGGCCCCAGGTGTCAGCGGTGGCGTCGGCGATCGCGGCGAACGTCTCGCTGTAGCCGGCGATGCGCTGGTGGTGGAACAACGGCTGCATGAGTCGGCGTTGCCGGCGGTGGACGTCACCCGCGCTGGTCAACAACCCCTGGCCGAGCAGCAGCGTGAGTGGCTGGATGACCGTCTCCCTGGAACCGAGGCCGCGCCGGACGGCGCCCTTGGCGTGCGTCCGGTTCGACCCGACCAGTCCGTCGGCGATCGCGGCCGGGTCGGCGACGAGGAACGCCGACATCGGCCGGGAGGCGATGCGGACGACCGGTCCGTAGGTGCGACGCAGCCGGGTGAGACCTGCCAGGGGGTCGGAGCGCAGCATCCGTACCGATGCGAGCGGTCCGCCTCCCGGCCCGGGCACCTGGTCGGCACCTTTCGGTGCCGCGTCCGGCGTGTGCGCGAACGTGGGTGTGACGGTCATCGAAACCTCCTCCGGTGATCGAGCGACGGGGCCGCCGGCGCGTGCAGCTCCACCGGGTACGCCGCCATGGGACAAGGAGACAGCACAAACATACGAATCCCGTGTGAGCGCCTTGGGAATCGAGCCTGGAAAACTCGACTGCTCCTTGGATGCGAGCATCGATGTCTGTTTTGTCCACCTCAGTCAGTCGGTCTGTGAACGCGGGATGAATGAAAAACACGGACAGGATCATTCTTGAATACATTCGGAAAGTGGTGACGATTCCGTTTCGTCCGATCTTTCTGAATGCCGTGTCGTACGCACCCGACATACGGCAGAGGCGTATGCTTGATTACCGGACGCTAGCCGAAGTTTTCGCCGAGATGTCAGCGAACCTGCTTTCACCGGTTGCCACCGTCTGTTGCGGTCCGCGGTCGGGCTGGAATCCGGGTTGGATCAACACGGGCGCATCCCGACGAAGCAGGGAGTGATAAATGGTGAGTTCGCAGGACGTTGTCGACGTGATTGTCGTCGGTGGGGGTTATTCCGGACTTTCTGCCGCCTGGGCCTTGAACGGCCAGGGTCACTCGGTGACCGTGCTCGAGGCGCGGGACAGGGTTGGTGGCCGCGCATGGACCCAGCAGATACCTGGGGGCGGTTGGGTGGACAACGGCGGCCAGTGGATCGGGCCGGGTCAGACCCGGATCCTCACGCTCGCCGAGGAGATGGGCGTGACGACGTTTCCCACGTTCCAGGACGGGCGGCATATCCTCGTCTACGACGGCGTGCGGACCGTCTACGCGGCTGAGAGCTCCGGCTCGCTGGAGATCCCGGTTCCCACGGAAGATCTCGCGGATTTCATGAATGCCGTGGCCGTGATTGACGCGCTCTCCAGGGAGGTTCCGTCCGAAGCGCCGTGGGAAGCGTCGCGGGCGACGGAGTGGGACACCCAGACCGTCGCCACCTGGATGGAGCAGAACCTGAAGACGGCCGGTGCGAAATTCGCCCTTCACTCCGTGATCGTCGGGTACTTCTCGGTGGAACCGTGTGACCTGTCGTTCTTGCACCTCCTCTTTTACGTCGCGGCGGCGGGCGGCGTTGAGGACCTCGAGGCGAGCTCGCTGGTCTGGCGCTTCCTGGGCGGAGCACAGGAGATTCCCGTCCGCCTGGCCGAACGACTCGGAGGCAAGATCAGGTACGAATCCCCGGTGAGGACGATCGACCAGACGGGCGACACGGCGATCGTCGAAACGGACCACGGCCATTATGAAGGCAGGTACGTCATCGTAGCAGCTTCGCCCGCTCTGGCCGCGCGGATCCGGTACGACCCTCCGATGCCCGCCTCCCGCGACCAGTACACACAACGGATGCCGTTGGGCTCGGTAATCAAGTGTCACGCCGTGTACCCGTACGCGTTCTGGCGGGATGACAACCTCAACGGTCAGGTCGTGAGTGAGGACGACATCAATTCGATCTTCGACAACTCGCCGCCCGACGGTGTCCCCGGCATTCTGGTCGGCTTTATCGAGGGCGAGGTCGCCCGCCGCTGGCTGGACCGGTCCGAGGAGGATGTGCGGCAGAAGATGCTCGACTGCTTTGTCGTGCACTTCGGCGAGCGGGCCCGCACGCCGCAGCATTTCTACTACGCCAACTGGGGCCGCGAACCCTGGTCGCGGGGCTGCTACTGCGGTGTCCCGACCCCGGGAACCTGGACGAACTACCGAGATGCTCTGCGTAGGCCCGTCGGCCGTATTCACTGGGCCGGGACGGAGACATCCACGAAGTGGGCCCAGTACATGGAGGGCGCCGTGCGTTCCGGGCAACGCGCCGCCGCAGAGGTTCACGAGGAACTCTCGAAATGAGTGACGTCGCCGATGCGGTCCACATCTACTCCGGACGCTTCGTGTTACGTTACTTTCGCCTTCGGTGCCGCGCGGGCAAAGTTCGCGATGTGCTCCCACAGCTGTTCGCGTGTCCGGGCGAAATTGTGCATGTGAGCCATACGCGGAACGACCACGACCGAGATGTTCGACGATGACCGGTAGGCGGACGGTTCCGCCCAGGGATCGGGGATGACGTCTCGCTCACCGCTGGCAATGAGCACGGGTACGTCAATGGCTGCCGCCTCGGCGCTGACCGCACCATCGGTCATCATGGTTATCGCACAGGGCGGCACGGTCGCGCTTCCCCATGGCGTCCTGTCGTCGCCGCGAACGACACCTGAGAAGGGGCGATAGGTGGCGAGGTCGGCTTCCATCAGCTCCGGCTGCTCGTCCGGCCAGTGGAAGCAGAACCGGAACTGGTCCTCGTCCGGGGCCACGACGCCGAGAACCTGGTCGGCGATCGGATGCAGGTCGCTGCCGCGGCGCGGCAGGGGATAGGTGATTCGACTGCCGTCGGGCGCGGGGAAATTGGTGTAGATCCCGCTCCAGCCGAGAAAGGCCACGCCGTCAAAAGTGCGGTGGTTGGCCTGCTGAATGGTGAGCAGGCAGCCGCCCATCGATTGACCCATTCCCACGATCTTCGTGACGTCGATCGGCGAGAGCTCCGACGCGAGCGAGCCAGCGCCAAGCCTCGAGACGACGTGTTCGACGGCGGCATGGTTGGCCATCGCGAGGTTCTCACAGGTCAGCGCCAGGGGATCGTCGGGTCTGCTGCTGTCGCCGACAAACAGGTGGTCGCAGGCCACGAAGACGAAACCGGCGGCGGTGTGATATTCAGCCTGACTGTAGCCGGGAATCGCGCGGACGTCGTAATATTTACGGCCGAATCCGCCTCCCGGGAACCCGAACAATACGGTCATCGGACCGCACGGCTGATCAGGTAAGTACACGGTGGTGGCCGTCCACAGTTCTCCAGGCAGGTCCGTCCGCCCGGTCACGTCCACGTTTACGTTATACGCGCGCATCAGTCTCCGTCTGTCATCCCGGGAGATTATTTCGCCAACCCCCGGCGGGTTCCGGTTCGTTGCTGTTGACGATGAAAGTATTGGCCGGGGCGGGAGTGGTCAATCACCTATGCGTCGCACGCATCAGTCAGGGATCGCCCCTGTCGTTTGATCCGGCTCGCCACCGCGACCGGGCGTCTGCACATTCCGTGGCCGACCCGGTTCGCCTGGTGTCAACGGCGACGGTTGCCGGTGCGCCGCTAGAGTCTGCATGTGGATCTGAAGCTGCTCGAGCACTTCGCGGCCGTCGCCGACGAGCTCAGCTTCACCCGTGCGGCGGTAAAGCTCCACCTCAGCCGGTCCGTGCTTCAGACCAGGGCGCGGCGACCTGAACTGGTCGATCTCAGGGTGACGGCCGAGAAGGTAGCCGCAACCACCAACTGCCGGGTGTGGCCGGATTCCTCCGTGCACCGCCTTCGGTAGTCCAGACCAAACGGGACCGGAGCGGCCTCCACAGACGTCGATCTCTCCTGCGAGCGACTGCGGGGCTCTGGTCTGCCTCGACCAGCGCGCGCTCGGTGGTGCGCTCCGCA
>NZ_CAUVXO010000188.1:0-9150 GCF_963555865.1 Protofrankia sp. Cr1 | reverse complement strand
ACTGGTTTCGCTCATGACTTCCCCACCCTGTCCACCCGCTTGCGGTTCACACGCGTCACCTGCGGCGATCTGATCGGTCGGCCACCGCGACTCGGTCGGGTGGTGACGCTAGAGGTCGACCGTCACGACAGCGTCACCTCGAGCGGGAGCCGGTGGGGTGCCAGAAGCCGCTGCCTGGCCCTGTGATCTGTGACCTGGGATGATCTCACCATGTCAGCCGATACTCCCGATCGCCGAAATCCGCGACGACACGTAGCTTTCCACCAAGAGCGTGTACCTATGTTCGCAATGTAGAGAATGGCCTGTGTCACGAGGTCACGAGGTCACGAGGTCACGAGGTCACGCCGAGGCCGACCGTCGCCCGGTGGGTGCTGGAGACTCGGCACAGCACCGCCAGCCCGCCGACCACGACGGGCGGCTGGCCGATGAGCTTCCGCACTTCCTCGACGGCCTGGACGACCGCGGCCATCGCGTCGCCAAGGAAGATCACCCGGCTACCAGACACGGGCCCACCTCGGGTCTGGCCGCCATGCGTCGAGGATCTCGCGTCCACGCCCCTCGTCCTGCGCCAGATCGAGCGCGACGAACAGTGGATGCGCAAGCGGCCACTGCCACAGCTCGGGCGGGAGGTCGACACGACGCGTGCAGACGGCCGCGACCGGTGCGACCCGCACCGCGGCGCGCGTCTGGACCGGCGTCGAGGCAGCGCCGAGGAGCGTGGTCGCGCGCCGAAGTACCGCCTGATCGGGGATGAAGAAGTCGAGCAACTGGTCAGCGCGAACAGCGACCGGGGCACCGTACGCCGCGGCGGCGGTCGTGTCCGTCAATGCCCACCCGGTCTCGTTTCTCACGTCACGGAGGCCAAGACGCAGCGATCTGGTGACGCCGTTCCCGTCACCGGGATCGGGGAGTTTGGCGAGATAGGTGCGTCGCGCCGGCCAGCGCTCGGCCACCTGCCAGAACAGCTGCGCGTCCGTGACGACGTTCGTGGCGTCGACAAGACCGTCGTGCCGCAGCGTCGCCAGCACCTCCGACACCGTGCTGGGGGACCGGCCGAGCCGGCGTGCCAGTTCCCGGACGGCGGCGCCCGCTTGCGGCTCCATGAGCAGAGTGGTCGCGACCTCGAGCCCGGCCTTGCCGCTCAAGGCCCGTGTCCGCTCACCGCGTCTGGTGACCGGGCTGACTTCAGCATCGATCACGAAGCGGCTCGAACGAAGCGCAATCCGGCCGCGTAGGTCGTAGTAGCCGGCCCGATGCTCGGTCAGCAGCTTCCGGGCCGTCTCGGTCACCCGGTCCGCGACGATCAGCAGGAGTGGGCCGCCCGATCCACCGGGTGGACGGCTGGCCTCGAGTAGCTGCGCGGCAACGCCTTCGGACACCAGCGACCGACGCTTGAGCTCGATCTGAATCCCGACGCCATCCGGGTCGAGCACGAGGTCGACCCCACCATCGGACCCGTCGTCAGGTAGTCGGGCCTCGACCCCGAGCTGTAGGAGGGCGTCGACCACGAGGGCCTCGGTGTCCATGCGGACCAGGGTCCGTGCTGTTCGGTGTTCGGTCAATACCGAACACCGAACAGGCATGTGACAGCAACGGCCCACAAGATCATCTGACTCCCTCGCCGGGTCGGTCTTCGACGGTGCCCGGCGTCTTCCGCACGTGGGGTTTCGATGCGTCGACCAACCCCCGAAGGACTTACGGGCGCGACCACTTAGCTGGTGGCGCGCCGGTAGCCGCCTGGCCGAGACCCTGGTGGCCGACACGCCCGGCACGGGAACGCGACGGACGTCAGACAGCAGCAGATTGGTGACACAACGCGTGTCACTTCGTGGGATGACGCGGCTGCACTCTTGCAACCGAAGGCCTGGTCGGCAAGGAGTTCCCAGGACTATCGATTGACTTGGGAACCCTGCGTCGGCCGCGCCGAGCCATCCCTCACTAGGGCACCGCCGGAATGGCGGCGACTAGCTACTCCACACCCCTTGGTCGAGGTCTGGCGGCACCACCGCACCAATGAAGTCTTTCGGGAGCCCGTCTCTCACGTGAGCGGGCAGACAGGGAGTGTGATGACCATGGACGCCTTCACGTCCGACGCGACTGCCGCCGCCGAGGTCGGCGAGCTGGACCTCGACGTCTCGATCGTCGAGCAGGGCGACGCGGTGAACGCGCTGCTGTGCACCACGGACAACGGCTGTTCGACGAACAAGCAGAAGGACTGCTGACACCGCCGTGAGTCCGGGTGTTGTTCGGAGCACGGTCCGGCAACACCCGGATCACGTTTCTGCCGTCTTGTGGACAGCTGCCGATCAGGTGGAGGCGATGCCATGAGCTCACGGGGCTGCCCGCCGGTCTATGCGCCCCTCGACGCGGCGCTTTTCCGCGCTGCCGCCATGTCGGACGAGTCGGCGATGGCCGTAGCTGCAGGTTCGTGGCCGGGCGCGAACTGCGACGACGTGGACCGCTGGTGTGCATGGCTGGCCGGGGTCTGGGCGCCGCAGGCCGTCGCGGGCGCCGTCGAGATCGCGAGTCCGGCACTCGCGGCACGGGTGCAGGACGCGTGCCAAGGACGTCGGCCGTCAACGCGGCAGGTTCGCCGGCTGGGGTTGGCGGTGGCCCGCTACCTGGTGCGGATGAGCCGGCGGGCGACGCCTTTCGGGTTGTTCGCCGGTGTGGCCCCGGTGCGTTTCGGCGCCGAGCCGGGGCTGCGGTGCACTGGTGATGATCGCCCCTACCCGCGGGCGGACTCGGTGTGGCTGGCTGCGGTCGTCGCCCGACTGGAGTCCATGAGCGCTGTCCGCGCGGCGTTGACCGTGGTCGCCAACGACCTAGCCGTGGTGCGCGGCGAGCGGCTTGTGGTGTCATGGCGCCCGCATGCACACCCGCCGACGGACGCCTTCCTTCCCGCCGAAGTGTCGGTCCGTCATAGCCGAGCCGTTCAGGCTGCCGTGGCGTCCGCAGCGAGACCCGCCGCCTTTGTCAATCTTGTCGATTTGGTGTCGACCAACCTCGGCCTTGCTCGGCCGGGCGTCGAGGACATGGCTGCCCAGCTGCTGGCGTGCGGAGTGCTCGTGAGTAGCCTGCGGCCACCTGCAACGTGCACGGACAGCCTTGCCCACCTTCTCGATGCGCTGGAGGGCATTGAGGAGCCGTGCCTACCGGCCGCCTCCAACCGGCGCGACGACAGCCCCGGTGATCCCCTGATACGCCTCGTTGGCGATCTCCGGGAGATCCAGGCGGAACTGAGAGCAGCGCGCGACACGGACGGCTCGTCCACCTGGGCACGTCTGGCCACTGTCGGTGAGCGGATGCAGGCGGTGTGCGCGGTGGTCGAGCAGCCGCTGGCGGTCGACCTGCGGCTGGGCTGCGGGGTGGTGCTACCGGACATCGTGGCGACGGAGGCCGCCACGGCGGCCGAAGCACTGCGGCGGCTGACTCCGTATCCGGCTGGTCATCCGTCTTGGCAGGACTACCACCGCAGGTTCCTGGACAAGTTCGGCGTGTCGGCGCTGGTCCGGGTCGGTCAGCTGGTTGACCCGGTGGTTGGGCTGGGCTATCCGACGCACTTTGACCTTGTGGAGCCGGTATCTGCCGGCGGCCTGTCGCCCCGGGACGAGTGGCTGCTGGCGCTCGTGCAGCGCGCGGCGCTCGACGGCCAAGAGGAGGTCGTCCTGGACGATGCCGCCCTCGACGCTTTGTCTGCACAGACCGCTGGATCCTGGCCGGAGCCACATGCGGAGATGTGCGTCGAGGTGCTGGCATCGTCGGCGGCAGCCCTTTCAAAGGGCGCGTTCAACCTGGTGGTGACAGGTGTCAGCCGTACCGGAGCGGCGATGAGCGGCCGATTCCTGGACCTGCTCCCCGATGCCGACCGGCACAGGATGGTCGGGGTCTTCCGTCGGTTACCGCCGATGGTGCAGGGCGCGGTGGCGGCCCAGCTGTCGTTCCCGCCGGCGCACGCCCGGCTGGAGAACGTCACCCGCACCCCCCAGGTCCTGGCGGACTGGGTCTCGCTCGCTGAGCACCGCGACGGCCAGCGCGGCGGGCTGCGATGGACGGATCTGGCGGTCACGGCGGATGACGAACGGCTCTACCTGGTCTCTCTGTCCCGTCGCGTCGTCGTCGAGCCGTTGTTGACGCATGCCGCCGCCCGGCAGACCTTCCCGCCGCTCGCGCGGCTGCTGCATGAGCTGCCCCGCGTCGGCGCCGGCGCTGTAACCCCGTTCTCGTGGGGCGTGGCGGGCTGTCTGCCGTTCCTGCCGAGGGTTCGTCATGGCCGCGCGGTTCTGGCGCCGGCCCGATGGCGTATCGACCCGTCCGATCTTCCGGGCCGGCGGGCGACAGACCAGGAGTGGACCGACGGGCTCGCGCGGCTACGGGAGCGGTCAGGACTGCCTCGTTGGATGAGCACCGGTCGGGCGGACGTACGTCTACGGCTGGACCTTGACGAGCGGATGGATCGCGATCTGTTGCGTGCCGAACTCGACCGCGAAGGCGCCGCCGGGACCCTGTCCGAGGCGCCAGGCCCGGCCGCCTATGGCTGGGCCGACGGCCGGGCCCACGAGATCGTTGTCCCGGTCGCGGCCACCATCGCCCCGCGTCCCGCGCCAGCCGTCGTGACGACACCCGGTCCGATGGCCGTGGTCGACGCGGCATCCGGGATCCTGCCGGGGTCGATAGTGCTGTTCGCGAAGCTCTACTGCCATCCGGACGTCGTCGACACGATCCTCACGCGCCATCTGCCCGCGCTGCTCGACGCATGGGAGGGCCCACCGCGATGGTGGTTCGTCCGGTACCGCGACCCCGCCCCGCACCTACGCCTCCGGCTCCACCTCGTACCGGACGCCCGTGGCTCCACCGACGGCGGCTACGGGCGAGCAACAGTCTGGGTCGGCGCATGGGCGGAGCAGCTGCGGGCACAGCGTCTCATTGGCGATCTCGTGCTCGACACCTACCACCCTGAGACGGCCCGCTACGGCGACGGCGCGGCGCTGGCCGCAGCCGAGAACCTGTTCGCCGCCGACTCGGTCGCCGCCGTCACCCAGCTGGCCGCCCAGGCCGCGAACCGGGCGCTGCATCCTGCGGCGCTGACGGCGGTGAGCTTGGTCGACCTGACGTGCGCGTGGATCGGCGGCAGGCCGGCCGGGATGCGGTGGCTGCTGGACAACCTGCGGGCAGCCGGAGCACCGGTCAATCGCCCGGTCCTGCGTCAGGCCATCGCGCTGTCCCGCACGTGCGATGGTCGGCCCGTTCCCGACGCCGCTATCGGGCAGCTCCCGGCGGCGGTATGGGCCGCCTGGCGCGCGCGGCGCCGGGCGGCCGAGCGGTACGCGGCCCAGCTCGCCGCATCCCCGGGTCTGCCGGCAAGCGAGGAGGTGCTGGGGTCGCTGCTGCATCTGCACCACATCCGCGCCCACGGCATCGACGCGTCGGCGGAACGCACCTGCCACCGGCTCGCCCGCGCGGTCGCGCTCGCCTACCACAACACCGACCAGCAGACCCGTCCTGACCTGGCACGAGCGGAAGGCCAATGACCGCAGTCATGGAAAGCCGGGCCCGCGCGGCCACCGTTGCGGCGCGGCTGGCTGAGACGCTGACCGTGCCGCCACCGCCCGAGCCAGGCAGTGACCGAAGCCCGAGCAGCCCACGCTGGCAGGGCCAGTCGCTAGCCCAGGGCGCGGCCGGCATCGCGGTTCTCCATGGCGTGCGCGCCCGCGCCCACGCTGGCGACTGGGCCACCGTCGCCGCCTGGCTGACGGCCGCCGCCACAGAGGACCTGTCCGCCGGGCCGGGCGCCGGCCTGTGGTTCGGCGCCCCGGCGCTCGCGTTCGCGCTGACGACGGCAGCCCCACCCGGGGGCTGTCCCGGCGCGGCCCAACGGTTGCACGCCGCCGTCGAAAAGCTGGTCGAGGACCGGCTCGCGGCGGCCCACGCACGGATCGACGCGAGACAGCGACCGGAACGCGCCGAGTTCGACCTGGTCCGAGGCCTGACTGGCCTCGGCGTCTACCTAGCCACCCGCGACGCCGACAGCGAGCAGCTTCGCCAGATCCTGGCCTACCTTGTCCGGCTCACCGAACCGCTACCCGCCACCGACACGGTCGGGCTGGCCGCGCCGGGCTGGTGGACAGTCGACGTTCCCGCCACAGCGCCACCCGGGCCGTTCGCCGACGGCCATGCCGACCTGGGCATGGCCCACGGCATCGCGGGTGTTCTGGCGCTGCTAGCCATCGCCCATCGCCACGGGAACGTCGTCCCCGGCCACGCCAACGCCCTCGACCGGATCTGCCGCTGGCTGGAAACCTGGCGCCAAGACGGCCCGGCCAGACGCTGGTGGCCCGAACGGATCACCGCCGGCGAGCTGCTGGCAGGCCGCCCGGCCCAGACAGGCCCAGGCCGCGTCTCCTGGTGTTACGGCACTCCCGGTCTGGCCCGCGCCCAGCAGCTCGCCGCGCTCGCGCTGGCCGACACCGCCCGCCAACAACGCGCCGAAGCGGCTCTCGCTGCCTGCCTTGTCGACCCCGCCCAGCTCGGCCGGTTCGTCGACCCGGCGCTCTGCCACGGCTGGGCAGGCCTGGTCGCCACCGTCCGCTGCGCTGCCACGGACGCCCGCTTCTACCCGCTCGGCAACCACCTGCCCGGCTTGGTCGACCGGCTCCTCGACAGCCTCGACACGGCGCAGGGCACCGGATGGCAGCTACCCGGCCTCATCGAGGGCACAGCCGGGATCGCCGCAGTCCTGCATACCGTCGCGACCGGCACCACCGCCGCCTGGGAGACCGCTCTCCTGCTCGACCTCCCGCCGACGCAGCCAACACAGGACCCGGGAGCCCACAGGTGAGCACTCCCGACACCGAGGCCGCCTGGTGCGGGGTGACCGTGTGCTGCCAGGACTGGCGGTCCGCCGAACACCTGGGGGTCACCCAGCTGGCGCCGCTGCTCACCGCGGCTGAACAGACAGACGGGATCAGCCTGTGGTGGTTCACCAGAAAGTCCGCCTCCTGGCGGATCCGCTGGCGTCCTGGCCCAGGCCAGATCGGACAAACCCCGACAACGCTCGGCGAACGAACTCTTGGTGACCTGCTCGCCGACGGCGCGATCTGTCGTTGGGCGCCGGCCGTCTACGAGCCCGAGACCCACGCCTTCGGCGGACCCGCCGGCATGGACGTCGCACATCTGCTCTTCCACACCGACAGCCGCAACATTCTCGCCCACCTCGGCCAGTCCCACCCCGACCACCGCCACGAGGTGGGACTCGTGCTGGCCGCGGCACTGCTGAACGCCGCCGGCCAGGACTACTACGAAGAAGGCGACATCTGGACCCGCGTCGCCGGCCACCGCACCCGCCAGCCCGCCACCCGGGCCGCCGTGCACCGACTCCTCACCGCCCGCACAGTCCGGCCCCTCGAAGCGCTGCCCGCGTGGCCAGCGGCGTTCCGGCACGCCGGGCGGTCACTCGCGGACCTCGCCGACCAGGGCCAGCTCACCCGCGGCATCCGCGCGGTCCTGGCGCATCACGTCCTGTTCGCCTGGAACCGCCTCGGCATCCCCGCCGCCGACCAGGCCCAGATGGCCGCCACCGCTGCCCACATCGTCTTCGACGACAGCGGCCCAATCCCGACCCTCGACGAACGGTGACCACGATGACGACCCGCACCCCCGAGCAGCTTCGCGACGCGCTGGTCGCTGACATCCGCCGCTGGGGTACGTTCCGGACCGGCCAGGTTGAAGCTGCGTTCCGTGCGGTGCCGCGGCACCTGTTCCTGCCGGGCGTTGACCTGGAAACCGCGTACGCCGACCAGGTCGTTGTCACCCGCCGCGCGCCCGACGGCACCGCGCTGTCCTCGGCTTCGCTGCCCGACCTCGTCGCCGCCATGCTCGAACAGGGCGACGTCCATACCGGCCACCGCGTTCTGGAGATCGGCACCGCTACCGGCATCAACGCCGCGCTCCTCGCCGAGCTCGCCGGCCCGACTGGCCACGTGACCACCATCGAGATCGACGAGGACCTCGCCGCCAGCGCCCGCAGCGCGCTGGCGACGGCCGGCTACGACCAGGTCGAGGTGATCCACGGGGACGGCGCGGCCGGCTACCCGGACGGGGCACGCTACGACCGAATCATGATCACGGCGGGGGCGTGGGATATCGCCGCGGCCTGGTGGGACCAGCTCGCCGCCGCTGGCCGGCTCGTCGTACCCCTCCGCCTGCACGGAAGCGGCCTGACCCGCTCGCTCGCGTTCGACGCAGTCGAGCCGGGCCGGCTGGTCAGCCGCTCGGCGCTCGTCTGCGGCTTCGTCCCGCTGCGCGGCGCCGGCGCCCACACCGGCCGCACGCTGACCCTCGCCGACGGCGCCGCCCTGCGGTTCGACGACCACGACCCCGCCGACGAGCCGGCGCTCCGCGCCGCGCTCGACAGCCCGCCCCACGGGCTGTGGACCGGTCTGACGATCCACGACCACGAACCGACCGCCCACCTCGACCTGTGGCTCGTCACCGCCAACACCCAGTTCGCCCGCCTCGCCGTCGACACCACCGCCCGCCACGACGGCCAGCTCACCCCGGCACGGCGCTGGGCCGGAGCCACCATCCACGACGGCTCCACGATCGCCTACATCACCCTGCGCCCCCTTGCCCCCGACACCGACGAACTCGGCGTCACCGCCCACGGCCCCCACGCGACCACCCTTGCCGCGCAGCTCACCGACCTGCTGCATCACTGGCACAAGGAACGCCCCACCGAGCCCGTCATCACCACCCACCCCGCGGACACCCCCGACGACCAGCTCCCCGCCGGATACCGCATCGACCGGCCGAACAGCCGGCTCACGATCCGCTGGCAGTCGTGAGAACGGCGAGCGCCATGGCTGCCTTCACCTCCACGGCTGCGGCCACCGCGACGTTCGACCTCGTCGCTGCCCGGTTCCCCCTCGTTCCCCGCGACCGACCACACTGTCCACCCCTCGACGCCCGGATCGCCCACGTGGCCGCCCTCGCCCGCCAGGCCGCCTGCGGCGGCGACGACGCGCTGCTGCGCGCAGCCGAGGCCCACAACCTCGGCGCGCTGATCGCCAGCGACTGCGGCCTGCCCGACCTCGCCCGCCGCCTCTGCTGGCACCAGATCGACACCCTCCCACTCCGCCGCCCGCTCGACGC
>NZ_CAUVXO010000187.1:0-9181 GCF_963555865.1 Protofrankia sp. Cr1 | reverse complement strand
CGGCGGAAACCTCCGCATGACGCCGATCGCAGCGACTCTTGCTCTGTCTCATTTGGAGCGGATCGATGAGCTGATCGCGCGCAAGGCTTACAACGTCGGGCACCTGACCGACCGCTTGTGTCAGCTTCCAGGGCTAACGCCCGCGGCCACCCGGCCAGACTGCGATCTCGGCGCGCGGTTCGGCGTACACGTGGTCTACGACGAACGCGTGCTGGGCCGTCCGCGTGAGAATATCCTACTCGAGTTGAGGAGCGCCGGGCTGAAGGTAGGCGGTCCACAGACCGAACCGCTTCACCGGTTGGCGTTGTTCTCAGGGGAGCGGGTCTTGGCCCCCTTGCCAGGTCCGAGTCGCGGCCTTCGGTTCGGGTACAAGGCACGACAGTTTCCGATCGCCGAACGGCTGGCGCAGTCATGGCTATCGTTGCCCGCGGACTATCTCTATGGCCACGCTGACCGGCTGATCGATGACTACGCGCATGCGTTCGGACGGGTCTTGTCGCGATGAGTCTGGAGTTGCTAAGCGTTCCTACGTCGGACATCACGGTGCATCACGTCCTTGCCGCGGAGTCGCTCGCGGTGTGGTTGCCGGCGTTCACTAGGGGCGCGCCACCACAAGTGGTGATGTTCACCGACGAGCGCACCGAGTTGCTCGTTGACTCGATCGTGGCGACAGTCCCCCGCGATAGCTTGGTGATCCTACACTCCGACCACGCCAGCCTGTTGCGAGACGCACAGGCGACGCGGCTGCTTCGACTGCACGGCTACCGGGTTTCTGGCCAGAGTATCCCGGCGGCGATGAGCGGCCAGGACAAATGGCTCATGCATGCGTTGCTGGCACAGCGCGGCCTGCCCCAGGTCATCGACCGTCCGCTAGTCGGACCTCTCGTCGTCAAGCCGCGTGGGGGTACCGCAGGTTGCGGAGCGTACGTGGCGCAGGTAATGCCGAAGCCATGCTTGGAATCCTTTGTCGAACCGTTCGTCTGCGCCCGGGAGTACTCGGTCAATGTCTTTCTCGGCGATCACGGCACCTTCACGCTCCCTGTGGTGGCCAAGGGGGGGACGAGGCTGGATCTCCTGCCGCCGGCCCGTCGCTTGCGTCAGTGTCCAGCCCCGGACCTTACCGACGCGGCGGCCCGTCGGATTGGCCGTAAAGCCATTGAAGCGGCGAAGGCCGTGGGTGCATCGGGGTATGTCGAGGTCGAGTTCGTCGTCGTGGACGGCGAGCGGGAACCACTCATTCTGGAGGTGAATCCGCGCATTTCCGGGACCCTGAGAATGGCGGCGATGGCGAGCAGGTTTCCGCTTCTCGACGCCTTCACTGCCGAGGTCATCGGCGATCTGACTCCATACCAGGTGGCGATGGAGGTGCCGTATCACGGCCCCGCGTTCCTCGACGTCGAGGCCGGCGCGGTTGCCACCTCGCGGCTCACGGTTGTCGGCGGGGACGAGGCTCAGGCGAAGCAACGCCTAAACGAGTTGATAGGGGTGGACATTGTCGGGTGAATCCTTCCCGCGCAAGTCGCTCCCGCTGGACGTGGATATACGGGTGTTGGGGAACGCGTGTGGGTGGGTGCTCTCGCCGGCCACATGCTCTGGTCGTTCGCTGATATTCTTCCATCACCGAACCGGCATCGACGAGTTCACCCGACAGGTCGTGCGCGATATCTTGTGTTGCGGTGTAAGGGTCGCAGTCCCTGACCTCTTCGCGAACATCCCGACCGAGCTGGGTCCTGGGGAGCGCAAGCAACGCATCGTCGACAGTGAGGTGATCGGCTTGACGCAACTTGCGATATTGGCACTCACCCGCGATGACGCGGGGGCCGCGCCGGCTGCCCTCGGCTTCTGCATGGGCGGCCGGCTTGCCTTTCTGGTCGCCGCAGCGAATCTGGGTGTCGCCCGCGCCTGCTGCTTTTATGGCGGCGAGCTCACCCGTGGCTGGCACGACCCGCAGAGCCCCATTGATCGCGTCACCGCAAAGATGCCACCGATCCAGTTGCACCGTGGTAGTCGTGACAGCAATGCCACCCGTGCCGAGCAGGACGCCGCGCTGTCCGCCGTGGACGCCGTTGACGGATATTTGGAGGCGTGCGTGTACACGGGTGCGCGGCACGCCTTCGCGAACCCGTTCGTCACGGAACGCTTTCATCCGACTGTGGCCCGGCGGGCCTGGGACAACGCCCGCAGCTTCCTGGAGCTCGCATGACCGGCGTGTCGCGCGTATCCAGCGTGAGTCTCGCTCAGTGGAGTGGGCTTGTCGGTATCTCGGCTATCGAAGCGGAGGACGACGATATTTCGCCCGAATGCAACATTGTCGGCATCGGTCCCGGACTCCTCTCCGCTTGCGTGGTGGCAGCGAGACATGGACGCGATTGCGCGGTGCTGCGCCGGACGAGGAAGCAGCACGGCACCCGGGCGCAGCTCGACGGGATGTTCGATCCTGGCCGGCCCACCGCCCTGTACTACGCCGACGAGGCCGACCGGCTCGTCGCCGACCAGGTCGGGCTTGGCGTCGAGGTTTGGGTACACGTTCCGGTTGCGACGACCACGCTGCCGGGACCAGCCTTGCCTGCAGTGGTGGCGCCTTACTCGACCGTCGCGGACTTCGCCAGCGCGGCCGCGCTGCTTCACGAAGGCCCCTACGTACGCTCCTCGGGTCAGGTCGCGACCGCCTACTTTGAGACGCTTCGCGCCGCCTACCGCTACCCTGTCGCCGCATCATTCGCCCAACACGCGATGAGCCATCGCACGTGGAACAGTGCGGTCGGGGTCCTATGGGGTGGTGCGTACCTCGCCGTTGTCCTCGCGCTGCGGACCGGGGTGCGGGCGTTCCTCGCCGACCCGCTCGCTGCGCTGGACCCGGACGAACAGCCGCAGGCGCCGCCGGGGCTGACTGCACCGGTAGCGATCGTTGACGACCTGATAAACACGGGAACCGCGGCGGCCGCGTGCCGGCGCCTGGTGGGAACGGCGGGCCAGTCCGCCGACGTGCTCGCGCTATACGGACTGGGCCGTCCCTCGCAGCTGAGTAGCATGAGACAGAACTCGACGATCGTAGGGGCGGTGCTCAGTCTCCCTGGCTAGCAGTAGCCCGTCGTGACCGGCGCGAAGAAGGAATGCATAGTGGACCGTGCAACGTTGGCGAAGAAGCTGGTCGCCGCTTGTCGTCTCGAAGGCGAGTTCTTGCTGCGCTCGGGCGCAGTCAGCAATCGTTACTTTGACAAGTACTCATTTGAGTCCGATGCGGATCTCCTGGAGGCTGTGGCACTGCATCTCGCTCCGCTCGTGCCCAGTGATACGGAGATTCTGGCCGGACTGGAGATGGGGGGAATTCCGATCACCGTCGCGCTCGGCCTTGTCAACCGACTACCGACCGCGTTCGTCCGCAAGGTAGCGAAGCAGTACGGTACGGCCCGCCTCGCGGAGGGTGCCGACATCGCCGGGCGTCGTCTGCTCGTAGTTGAGGACATCGTCACGACTGGCGGCCAAATAGTGTTGTCCACTAAGGATCTCCGCGACCGTGGGGCGATCGTAGAGCAGGCCATCTGCGTGGTCAATCGCGCTGGCGAAGCCCCAGCGCTAGCCGACGCGGGAGTGACGCTGATATCGTTGTTTAGCGCCGACGAACTCGACCATGTTTGACACCAGGGACTCTCCATCCGTCGTTGCCGGCTCGGTCCGCGAACGGATACTCCGCTTCGCTAGCAACGCACGGCGGCCGCTGCACCTGGGCTCGTCGTTGTCGGCCGTCGAGATACTTGTAGCCGTGTTAGTAGTCTTGAGGCCGCAAAAGCGGCGTGACGTGTTCATCCTCAGCAAGGGACATGGGGCACTGGGATTGTACGCCGCCCTCGCGGAGGCTGGCGTGTTCACGGACCATGACCTCGAGACGTTCGGGCTTTCGGGCACCGCCTTGCCTGTGCATCCACAGCGAGGCGGTGATTGGTGGAACCGCTTCGCCACTGGGTCCCTCGGACATGGAGTCGGCCTCGGCTTAGGCGTCGTCATGGCGCGCACATACGGAGCGGAGGTGGGACGGTGTCTGGTGGTTGTCGGAGATGGCGAATGCCAGGAGGGATCCGTGTGGGAAGCGGCGGCCGCTGCGGTCGAGCTTGACGCACGCGGGCTTTGTGTCGTGGTCGACTCCAACGAGTATGGCCAAACCGGGCGGATCGCCGGACCGAGCGCCGCGGACGGCCTGCACCGTCAGTTCGCCGCACTGGGTTGGCGCACCCGCGTCATGGACGGACACGACGCCGAGCAGCTGGTCGCCGAGCTACAGACCTTTGGCTCGGGCTCGACGCCACGAGCGCTGATTGCCAGGACGGTGAAGGGACGGGGCAGTAGCGCGGTGATCGACGGGCTCCCCGGTTCCCACTTCGCTCCCCTGAGCCAGCGATGAATCAGATGCCGGACGACATTGTGGCGGCCTTCGTGGACGCTAATCGGCAGACAATCCTGGTCTCGTGCGACTCGTACACCGGACCGGCCCTTTCCCGGCACCTCGACGTGGGCATCCGTGAGATGACCGCCGTGTCGACTGCCGCAGGGTTGGCCGCGATGGGCTGCCGGCCCATCGTGCTGGGGCTAAACACGTTCTTGCTCACCCGGGCGCTCGGGCAACTTCGCCAGGACGTCGTGCACAATCGTCTTCCCGTAATCGTCGTCGGAAAGGCGTCCGGCGGCTTGCTGAGGGCTATGGGCCCCTCGCATTTCCTGCCCGATGACCTCCTTCTCCTTCGCTCGCTCCAACCTATGGACGTCCTTTGCCCGACCTCGCCCGCGGGTCTATTCGCGTGTCTTGGCGACGCGTTGGCGCGCACGACGCCTACGTATCTGCGCGTCGGTCAGCTGACGGACACGTCCGCCGCCGCCGAGACTGGGCCGGTGCGGGTGACCAAACCGGTGGCCACGCTGGTGACGGCTGGCGACGGCGTGGCAGCTGCCGATGCCGCGAAGAGCCGCCTGCGTGACGTAGGGGTCGAGGTGAACCTCGCCGTAGTTGGTCAGTTGATGCCATTCGATGCTACGGCGTTGAACTCGCAAGATTCCATAATCATAGTTTTCGAGTGCGACCTCATCGGGCTTGGCGATCTCATCGCCCGCTGCACTGAACGGCCAATCGCGATTTTCACATGGCTCAGCACGGAGGGACCAGGGAATCCGGTGGCGGCTCTAACGATATTCGTCCTTCAGGCGCTGAGTCGCCGCAGAGGTCAGGAGCCACGATGACCGACGAACCAATCGTCGCTAAGGTGCCCTTCACTGACACAGCCAATATCTACCTCTTGACGAACTGCGATATGGCATGCAGCTTCTGCTACGCCAGCAAGGGTCTCGGTGGATTTACTGTGCAGCAACTCCGGTTCGTCCTGACGACGCTTCGCGATCACGGTGCGACGCATGTGAACCTCACCGGCGGCGAGCCGCTCATGCACCCGGACGTACTGGAGGTGGCCGAGTGCGCGGACACGCTCGGGTTCTCCACCACCCTTTTTACCAGTGGCTCGATGTTGACTAAGCCGATCGCGACGGGAATCGGCGCCCACGTGCGCTGGTTTGCTCTGTCGCTGGACGGCACTCGCGAGAAAAACCTCGAAGTCGGTCGGGGTGAAGGGCATTACGAGGCCGCGCTTCGTTCGATCGAGATCATTCGCGAGGTGGCGCCGCAGGCGCGGGTGCGGGTTACTACTGTCGCGACGCGCATCAACGTCGATCACCTTGAGCCGCTCGGCGAGGTGCTCCGTCACGAGCGCCATCGACCCGACCTATGGCGCATCAAACAGATGGTACCCACTCGACGCGGCGCCGAGATGGCGGACGAGCTGGGGGTAACCACCGAGCAGTTCGAGGCGAGGATGATCCGTCTGCTTTCGGCCCTACCGGCGGACTTCCCCGTCCAGATTCACGGCAGCGAAAGCAAGAGCGGCGACACCATGTGCATCCACCCTAGAGGTGGGGCGACGGTTACGATCGGGGATGGCCTGGATATGGAGATTCTCCCACTCGGCAATATTCTTTCCGAGCCTGGCACCGTCTTCACTAACTGGCAGAGGCGGCGGAACCGCGTCAACGCGAGCAGTTACAATCAGATGTGGCGTGACCCCGATCTGTTCACGTCTTCCGAGCGCTCCAGATTCCTGACCTTGAGGGCGGCTCGTCCGCAAGCTCGTGGGCCCAGGCATTGATCCGATTCCCGCGGCCGGAACGCATGGTGGTTCTACGCCAGCTCGCCGTGCGACACCTTCACGAGGTGCTCCCGTCGGTCCGGTTCGTCGAAGATGACGAGTGTACCGGTACGAACTGCGTTATCTTCCGGCTCGGAATCGGGGAGAACGACGTGGCGTGTCGGTTCGAGCCTGCGGTCGAGCCGGTCAGTCGTGATGGGCGGGTTCGAGCGGCACTCTGCGAGGTCGCGCCTCACCTCACCGCGTATCCGGTCGATATCCTGGCGGGCGCTGACCCCTTGGTGGACACACCGGTCGGGCCGTATCGGTTCGTCTTCTCCGAGTGGTTGAAGCGCTGTGACTGGCCCGCAGATCTCGCTGCATCCGAACGTCTAATGCGACTTGGCAAGGCGGTGGGCTCGCTGCACCTAGCGATTGATCGCGCAGGCATCGGCAAAATCGTCTGCTCGCCACCGCCTATGGTGTATTGGGACACCCAGTGGCTGACCACGGACGAGGCCACGACGATCTCGAATGCGCTGGGGTCTGAGGTTGGGACTTTCGTGTTCCGGGCCACGATGATGGTCGCCGAGGCGTGCGAGGCCCGCCCCGAACCGGAACCCTGTCACGGCGATCTGCACGGCGAGAACGTCTTCCTCAGCCTGTCAGGCCCGCGTTTCCTGGACTTCGACTTCTGCCGCATGCAGCCCTTGGGAAGGGCACTCGACGTGGGCACTCTTCTGCACCGCAGCATCCGACGTGAATTACAGTCTGGCGGTGCGTGCGACCCGCTGGAGCTCTCGACGGCGTTCCTGGCGGGGTACGGACAGATGACCGGGCCCATGCCGCCGCTCCCCCTGGTCCTGTTCTCCGCATGCCTGGAGAGCGCACGGAAATGGTGGTATCTCGGACATCGGTTGCCTCCCGGCATCGGGGACGCCGCGTACTGGGAAAAAGTACGTGACCACCACGGCAACTTCCTGGTGGAGATGATGGCGATGTTCGAGCCACGCGGGATCTTCTAGCGGACGAGCGCCGCGAGCGCTTCTACGGGGCTGTTCGGCCGCGGTCGGCGTCTCGGCGAACGCGGCCCGGCGGGTCTTCGCGAGCTCCCGGCGTTCCCCCTGGTAGTCGATGGGCTGGAGCAGCTCCCGGCGGCGTACGCCCGCTGGACCGAGGAGACGGACGCGACATGGCCATCGACGGCCATCAACGTATCGATCTTCGGATGGCCCCACGCCGGCCAGTCCGCGGCGTGCTTCGCGGCGACCGGCTCGACCACGTCGACGACCGGCGCCGGCCACGGTCCATTCCCGACCGGCCGGCCGGCCCGATCCGTGGCCTGCCAGCGGGCATACGTCCGGCGCGGGATGCCGATCAGCGCACAGAACCTCGACGTCGGCATCGCCGCGTCTTCGCGGATCACCTCGAGGTCCTCGTAGGGGCCAGCCGGCGCTCCGCCGACTTCTTCCACACCCGCAGCTCCACGTGCGCCTCACCGAGGGGGCGGTCTTGAGCTCCTCGACCTCCGCCGCGAGCGGCCTCCTCCCGTGACGACGGCCGGGACGACCCGCTGGCGCCAGTCCCGCGCGGCCGCCCTCGAGGAACTGCTGCTTCCACTTCCCGACCGAGGTCTCCGACACCTTGCTCCGCCGGGCGGCCTCCGCGACCGCCACCTCACCCGCAAGGACGGACAGCACGATCCGGATCTTGTCCTCGGCCGGGAACATCGGGGGACGACTCATCTAACGATTTCCTTGGGCTCACAGGGTGTTGCATAACCCGTATGCCGGCCTTGTCTGTTGCGGGGCATAGGCTAGCTTACGTTCGTATATCCGTCTTACGGTCCCGGTTGCTGGCGAGGTCGGCTTCCTCGTTTGGCCTGCCGCTGGCCGTCGGTCGCGAGGGCCGTTTGCTTTGCGGGATGTGACTTCTTCGTGGTACGACCGATGTGGAGAGGCTGATTCCTGCCGTGCTCCTGACATAGTCGTGGCGTTGGCTTCCATGGGCGTGGCGAAGGGGCGAACGTGCCTGCCGCGCTCGATCCGGCCGGCCCGACCATCCTCATGCCGGACACGCGGGAACGTGAGACCCGCCGACGCGCCACCGAACCGGCTGCCCACCCGGACGGCCCGCCCCCGGACGGCCTTTCCGGTGGTGAACGGCTCGACTGGGTTCTCAACACCCCGTGGGGCAAGGAAACCTACAAGCTGCGCTCCTGCACCGTCGAGCCCGTGTTCGGCCAGATCAAGTACAACCGCGGCTTCACCGGCTTCATACGTGTCGGTCTCTCCGCCGCCCACTCCGAATGGAGGCTGATGCTGCTGAGCGGCAACCTGATGAAGCTCCTCCGCCGCGGCCTCGACCGCACCACGCACCCGCAGTTCGCGTTCCTCGACCGGCTTGCCCTGTCCAGCGCCTGACGGGCCGCCGGCGACCCGACCAACAGCCACAGAACGGCACACACCGATCAGCCACCATCATGGGTAGCGATACGGGCACCACCGGGCATCCTGCCGGGATCAGTCGGCTCTCCTGGAAAAATCATGGATGATACGACCACAGAACCCGCCCGGACCGTCACCACCAACAACCGTCCCGATCTTGACGTGTCTCGCGACCGAACCACGAAGCCCACTCCGACCTGCGTCAACATGTCACCGGAACCAGACACCGCGATCACGCCGCCGATCGCACGATCACGAGATCGCGACCGAGGGACTACGCAACACCCTGCTCAGGGCCAACAAACCCCTGTGCCAAAAATTCTGACGCGCGACAATCCGGACGGTGCCGAGCGGGTCGCCATCAGGCGTCATCCGCACGCTCACCGACCGCCGCCGCCGGTGCAGATCGATCCTCACCACCCCTCATACGATGAATCCACAGGGGGCCTCCTTCATCGGTGGCCGTGAGCAACCCGAGGACCTACCCCAACTCGGACTCACCGGGAGCAAAGGCCCCCCCTTCATCGCATCAGGAGCATCTTCCCATTTGTTGACACACCCCATCAGAGC
>NZ_CAUVXO010000186.1:9295-10625 GCF_963555865.1 Protofrankia sp. Cr1 | reverse complement strand
CGGCTGCACCACGTGGTCCCCGGGATCCATGCCTGGGTGCAGCCGGACGGGTCCTGGTGGGTCAACAACGCCGGAGCCGTCGTCGGCGACAACGGCGCGCTGGTGATCGACACGTGCGCTTCAGCCGCCCGGACCCGCCGGTTCCTTGACGCCCTCGACACCGCCACCGGCGGCGTACCGGTCCGGATGGCGGTCAACACCCATCAGCACGGCGACCACACCTACGGCAACAGCCTGCTGCCGTCCGCCGCAGTGATCATCGGGCATGCGCGGATGAGGGAGGGGTTGCGGGTCGATCCCGTCATCGACGGCTGCCCGCCGCTGTGGTCCCCGGTGCCCGATTGGGGGCCGGTGACCCGCCGCCTGCCGGACCTCACCGTCGACTCCGGGCTGACCGTTCATGTCGGTGATCGCAGGGTCGAGGTGCTGCACCCTGGCGGCCCGGCGCACACCACCGGGGACCTGGTCGCCTGGCTACCCGAGGACGAAGTCCTGTTCTCAGGCGATCTCGTCTTTGCCGGGCTCACCCCGCTGGTGTTCATGGGGTCGGTGCCTGGCGCCTTGGCCGCACTTGACTGGTTGGAATCCCTGCACCCCCGGATCGTCGTCCCCGGCCACGGCCCCGTGCTGGCCGGGGCGCAGGTCGAGCGCGTGTTCGCCGAACACCGACAGTACTACCGGCTGGTACTCCACGCCGCCGAGGAAGGGATGTCCCGCGATCTCACCCCGCTGCAAGCCGCCCGGCAGGTTGATCTGGGGGAATTCGCCGGATGGGCGGACGCGGAACGGATCGTGCTCAACCTGCACCGGGTCTACGCCGACCACGCCGGCCGCGATCTCGACCCCGTCGCCGCGTTCGGCGACGCTATCGCCTGGCTCGGCCACCCGATGCACACCTCGCTGTGAACCACGAACGGGCGACGACGGTGACAAACACGCGACGACAGCGAAGGACGGCGAGCCCATGCGTTTCGTGACCTACGCCGAGGACGGTGGCCACCGCGTCGGGGTCCTCGACCACGACGGCCAAGTCCACGCACTTGCCCCCGGCGTCACCATGCTCGACCTGCTCCGGCGCGGCGCCCTGCGGGAGGCCGGCGAGCAGGCATTGTCCAGCTCCACCACGGTTCGTCCGCTGACCGAGGTCCGGCTGCGCGCGCCGATCCCGGATCCGCCCACCGTCCGGGACTTCATGACCTTCGAACGGCACGTCGAAGGCGTCGCGAAACTCGCCGGCCCCGACCCGACGATCCCGCAACAGTGGTACGAGGCGCCCGCGTTCTACTTCACCAACCCGTACGCGATCCTCGGCCCCGCCGACGACGTCCCC
>NZ_CAUVXO010000186.1:5232-9026 GCF_963555865.1 Protofrankia sp. Cr1 | reverse complement strand
ATCGCGCCCGGCAGCCGGATGTTCGACCTCGAACTGGAAGTCGCCGCCGTCATCGGCCGCACCGGACACGACGTCCACCCCGCCGACGCCGACGCCTACATCGCCGGATACACCATCCTCATCGACTGGTCAGCCCGAGACCTGCAATTCGCCGAGATGCAGGTCCGGCTCGGCCCCACCAAGGGCAAAGATACCGCCACCACCCTCGGACCGGTCCTCGTCACCCCCGACGAACTACTGCCGTGGCACACCGACACCGGCTATGACCTCGCCATGACCGCGCGGATCAACGACGAGCAGATCGGCACGGACCGCTGGTCCTCGATGGCCTTCTCCTTCGCAGACATGATCGCCTACGCCTCCCGAGGCACCCAAATCCGGCCCGGCGACATCATCGGCTCCGGCACCTGCGGCGGCGGCTGCCTAGCCGAACTGTGGGGACGTCACGGCCTCGACGCCCACCCGCCCCTGCAACCCGGCGACCTAGTCACTGTCACCGTCGAACAACTCGGCACCCTCACCGTCCGCATCACCGAAGGCGTCGAACCCGTCCCCATCCCATCCGCTCGGTGCAGTAGGTAGGCAATACATCCTGCGTTTGTCAATACGCAGCCGTGCACGTTGATGGGCAGGTGAGGGAATCAAAGACTCGGTCTTCCGCAGGCCACTGGCAGAGGACAGGGGTAGCCCAGCTACCCCATGGAGAACACCGCCTCAACGCACAGTCGTCCACCAATCGCGCTGCGATTTTGCAGATCTATGATGTGCCCCCCGGCGGGCGAATTCGCCGATGGCATGGTCGAGGACCTGCCGGCGCCGCTCAGCGGACGGGGTGCGCGACCCGCCACGGGCGACGCCGTGGTGGCCGGTGGTGCGGGTCACGCCGTGGCGTTCAGCGCGGCGGCGGGTACGTCGGGCCGTTCCAGGGCGATGAAGTGGCCGGCGCCCTGGACCTGGGTGTAGTCGGCGTCGGACAGCAACTCGCGGTTGGCCTGCCGGTCCGAGGGCCGGGACCAGTCCTTCTCCCCGTAGATCAGGTGGATCGGCGCGGTGACCTCGCGGTAGCGGGAGCGGGCCGCGATGAGACTGGGCAGGTTGCCGTAGACGGCGCGGGCGACGGTGGGGTAGCCCGGGCGGCGTCCTACTTTGAGCAGTTCGTCTAGGTAGTCCTCGCGCAAGGCGCCGGGATCGCCGAGCCCGCCGCGCAGCACGGCGCGCATGACCCGTTTCGGCTCGACGGCGGCGATGTTCGGGCCGACGCCGGGTGCGAGGACACCGGTGATGATCAGGCGGGCCAGCAGGCTGGATCGGGCGATTCCGCCGGGATAGTCGTAGGCGTTGACGGCGACTACGCGCCGGACGCGGTCGGGCAGGTCGGCCGCGGTGGTCAAGGCGAGCACGGCGCCCATGGACTCGCCGAGCAGCGTGACGTCGTTCAGGTCGAGTTCGGTGAGCAGGCGCTTGACGGCGGCGCGCGTCGCGGGCTCCTGGTAGGAGGCTCCGGGCACGATTTGCGAGTAGCCCATGCCTGGCAGATCGAGCGCGTAGACCGTGTACTGCTGCTGGACGAGCGGGATCAGGTGGCGGAAGTGCTCGGCCTGGGTGCGCACGGTGTGCAGCAGGATCAGGGGTGCCCCCGTTCCGCCCGCGAGGTAGCGCAGCCGGCCCGCGCCCTCGGTGCCCGGACCGGAGGGCTCGAGGAAGTGTGCGCTGGTGCCGGGGATTCTGATCGCGGATTCGATGTCAGTGTCGATGTTCATGGGAGATTCCGCCTCCTTCGAGGGTGCTCGTGTGGTGTGCGAAGCTGCGCCGTCGGTGCCCGGGTCACTGCTAGGCACCCCAGGGAAACCGATCGGTTTCCCTCACTGTAAACCGATCGGTTTCCTTCTGCAAGCGCACCCCTTCCGGCTGCGCAAGGGGTCGTCCCCTCCGTGCGCGACGCTGCCCGATCGGGCCCTCTCGGCATCCCGTGCCGCATCCCGCGCGGCACTTGCGGCCCCGGGGCACCTTCGCGGGAACTGCGCACGAGCCCTGACGTGCCTGGGAAACAGATCGGTTTTCTTTCTGCTCGATTCGAGTTAACCTGGTGCTATGGCGATCGAAGTGAAGGCGAGTCCCCGGGAGCGGCTACTGGAGGCGGCGGCCTCGCTCACCTACCGAAGCGGCGTGGGAATCGGCATCGACGCGCTGTGCAAGGCGGCCGGAGTCTCCAAGCGCTCCATGTACCAACTGTTCGAAAGCAAGGACGAACTGCTGGCGGCGAGCCTGGAGCGGCGCGCGTCCGCCTATGTGGCGGAACTCCTGCCCCCGGCGGATGACGGCCGCACACCCCGGGAGAGGATCCTGTACATCTTCGAGCAGGTCGAAGCACAGGCGGGAACACCCGAGTTCAAGGGCTGCCAGTACCTGGCCGTGCAGATCGAACTCAAGGACCAGGGCCACCCCGCGAGCCAGGTGGCCCACCGGGTCAAGGAGAACCTGACGGGCTTCTTCCGGGCCGAGGCCGAAAGGGGCGGCGCGAGCGACCCCGACCTGCTGGCCCGTCAGCTCAGCCTGGTCTTCGACGGCGCCAGCGCCCGCGCCGGAATCCAGGCCGACAGCCTCACCGGACTCGTCCACCCCACGGTGACCACGCTGCTCGATACAGCGGGCGTGCGCTGACGGCCGCCGCCACCATTATCCCGGCGGTTTCGGCCGCTGCGCCCCTTTGATCGGGACCCTTCGCCGGTGGGCGGAGCAACCCGAACGGGCGTGCCATCGGGCCCCGTCCGTCCGACCGTAACTCTGATCATCGCCATCCGGCGCCCTCGCGGAGGTTCGCGGCGTCGAGTGCTGACTTCGATGCGCGCCGGAGGCGTGCCGGTCACCCCACCCGGATGCTTGCCAGTCGGAAACCGATCGGTATATGATGCCTAAAACAGATCGGTTTCCCTCGGCCTGTGGCGTCGATTCCGCGTCGGCGGGGTCGTTGATCGCCCATTGATTGATGTACGGAGCACCCGTGCCCGCCGAGTCTCGATCGGGTGCGCACTCAACCTCTGGAGTCGTAACCATGTCTTCTCATGCCACCTCCACCATCTTCGTCGTCGGCGGCACGGGGGCTCAGGGGATACCCGTTGTCCGCGCTCTTGTCGCGGACAAGAAGTATTCCGTCCGGGTCCTCACCCGGGATTCCGCATCCCCGCGTGCCCGGGCTCTCCTCGCGCTCGGCAACGTCTCCTTGCTCGAAGGGTCGTTCGCCGACGAGGAGGTGCTGCGTGAAGGATTTCGCGGCTGCGACGGCGCGTTCATCAACATCGACGGGTTCAACACCGGCGAGAAGACCGAGACCTACTGGGCCATCCGCAGCTACGAGATAGCGATCGAAGAAGGCATCAAGTTCTTCGTCTACGGAAACCTCGACTACGCGCTCAAAAAGTCGGGCTACGACTCCAGGTTCCGCACCGGCCACTATGATGGCAAGGGCCGCATGGCCGAATGGGCGCTGTTCCAGAACGAGAAGAACAGCGACAGGATGGGAGCCGCGGTCTTCACCTCCGGCCCCTACATCGAGATGGTGATCTCGGCGCTCACCCCCATGACGCCCACCATCGAGGACGGCATCGTTACGTGGCGGGTTCCCCTCGGCGAGGGAGCCGTCCCGCACGTGGCTCTCGATGATTGCGGATACTACGTCCGCTGGCTCTTCGACCACCCGGAGCGGGCCAACGGGATGGACCTCGAAGTCGCCATCGAACACATGGCGTACGCCGACATGGCCGCGGCATTCGAGAAGGTCACAGGGCATCCGGCCC
>NZ_CAUVXO010000186.1:3559-4620 GCF_963555865.1 Protofrankia sp. Cr1 | reverse complement strand
AGTACATCGACACGGATCTGGACACCTACTGGAACGGCCCGGACCTGAAGAATATCGCCGACCACCCGGCCGGATACAACGCCGATCCGAACGACAAGAGCACCATGAGCTTCCGCGACAACTTCACGGGCTTCTGGAACATCTGGAAGCACGGAATCATCACCCGGGACTACGCGCTGCTCGACGAGATCCACCCCAACAGGATCAGAAGCGCTGAGGAGTGGTTCAGGCGCGAAGACCGGCTAGGCCGGGAGCTCGGCCGGGGAAGCCTGTGGGAGAGGGTCCAGCCGGAGAACTGGACCGCGGAGTCGGCGGTCCTCAAGAGCAGCGCGGACTTCAGGACCGGCAAGCTGTAGACGAGGCGATACGGCGTAGCTCGGCATGCCGTTCGAGGCCTGCGCCTGCGGTGATCGGGTTGCTCAGGCGTATCAGAGAACAGGCACCGTATCGCGGATGCCTTGTGCTTCCCTGAGCCGCACCTGGGGTACACCGATCACCGCAGTTGGCAGGCAGGATCCGGGTTCAGTGGCCGATCACGGGTTCGCCTTCGGACGGTGCCAGGGCCGCGTTCGGCATCAGGAACGCCGTGATCATCGCGCCGACCACGAAGATACCCGCGCCCCACGCGAGGGTGGCCGTGTCGCTGTGGACGGCGGCCTGCGCGGCGGTGAGCGGGCCGGGCTTGTGGGAGGTGAGGTAGTGGGTGGCGGCCGAGGAGGCGACGGTGCTCAGCAGCGCGGTGCTGATCGAGCCACCGACCTGCTGGTTGGTGTTGATCAGTGCCGAGCCGACGCCGGCGTCCTCGTGGTGCACACCCGCGGTCGCGCCCTGGAACGCGGTGGTCATCACCCCGCCGAGGCCGAGGCCGAGCAGGATGGGCCGCCCCGAATTATCCGGATAGGGGACGCTATAGAATAGATGCCTGAGATGGGGGACCTGTGGCGCAGCATAGAAAGAAATATTCTTCCGAGTTTCGGGAGGAGGCGGTCAAAATGGTGATCGAGGGGCCTCGTCCGACGGCGACAGTCGCGAGGGAGCTCGGGGTCCTGGAAGGCACCCTA
>NZ_CAUVXO010000186.1:1477-3408 GCF_963555865.1 Protofrankia sp. Cr1 | reverse complement strand
GGGGAACTGGGGTGTGCCACGAACGTGACAGGCAGCGAGTGGTAGTGGCTGCTGTGTTGCGGTGCTGTGCGGGAGATGAGGGACTGATGGCCCTTCGGCGTCGCCCTGCGGGGGGAGATGTCAAACCACCTCGTGCTGCGTTGGTTGATGACCGTCGTGGTGAGCGACGAGGAAAAGGCGCGCGTGATCGCGTCAGGTGGGGACCGGGAAGGCGAGCGTGAGCGAACCGCTGATGACGCGTCGAGACCAGAAAGTGGCATCGAAACCGGAGCAACCCAGTAGCTCCGGGACTGAGCCTGGCGGGTGCCCGTCTACTGGCCAGGTGGTGCCCGGCGTGAAGGCGGCGCGAGCCCGGTCTGCGGCTTCCGTGTGGAACGTGGGAAGGCGGACACCGACACTGCCGGATATCTGTCCGGCGAGAGGGAGCGTGCCGGGCGGCAGAAACCGTGAGGCACTGAGTATCGTTGCGGTGTTCGCTGGCGGACCGGCTGGTAGTAGCGGCGAGGCTGCTGTAATGGGAGCGGAGCGAAGCGGCCGGGTCATCTGTGGCTTGTCTGTCTGGTCAACTGGGGATGTCTCGGGATGAGCCGGCTGGGTGGGCCAGGTCTGGTGGAGAAGCCGTTCAACATCCCGAAGGGGCTGGTATGGGAGGCGTATAGGCGGGTCGCGGCGAACAAGGGTGCCGCCGGTGTGGATGGCTGCTCGGTCGCCGACTTCGAGAAGGATCTGAAGGGGAACCTTTACAGGATCTGGAACCGGATGTCGTCGGGCAGCTATTTTCCCCCGCCGGTGCTGGCGGTGGAGATACCGAAACCGCATGGTGAGGGGAAACGTGTCCTAGGAGTGCCGACTGTCGCGGACAGAATCGCGCAGACGGCGGTGGCGCTGGCATTGACGCCTCGGACCGAGTCGGTTTTCCATCCCGACTCGTACGGGTATCGGCCTGGCCGGTCCGCGCTCGACGCGGTCGCGGTCTGCCGGCAGCGTTGCCAGTCGAGGAACTGGGTCGTCGATGTCGACATCCAGGCTTTCTTCGATTCCATGGAACACTCCCTGATCATGAAGGCGGTGGAGGCCAACACCGACCAGAAATGGGTACTCCTGTATGTGCGGCGATGGCTTACCGCACCGTTGCAACTGCCAGACGGCACCATCGTGGCAAGGGACCGCGGAACTCCCCAGGGATCTGCGGTCTCGCCGGTGCTGGCTAACCTCTTCCTGCACTACGCGTTCGACCTGTTCATGGCCCGGGAGTTCCCGGCTGTGCGGTTCGAGCGTTACGCGGATGACGCGGTAGTGCATTGCGCGACGAGGCGGCAGGCCGAGGATGTCCTCGCCGCTCTTACCGCCAGGATGGAGGAGGTCGGCCTTCGGTTGCACCCTGGCAAGACGAGGGTGGTGTACTGCAAGGACGACAACAGGCCGGGCTCTCATGAGCATACGGCCTTCACGTTCCTTGGGTACACGTTCCAGCCGCGCAGCGCGCGGAGCAGGCACGGGGTCATGTTTACCGCGTTTACTCCCGCCGTCAGCGCGGCGGCGCTGAAAGCAGCCAGCGGGCAGGTCCGCCGCTGGCGGCTGCACCGGCGCACCGGCCACGAACTGGCAGACATCGCCGAGCGGATCAACCCGATCGTGCGGGGCTGGATGGCGTACTACGGTCGTTTCAACAAGGCCGAGCTGCATCCCCTCCTCAAGCGCATCAACGGCTACCTGGTGCGCTGGGCCCGAAAGAAGTACAGACGGCTCGCCCCGTTCAAACGCGCCAAGCACTGGTGGGACAACCTGGTCAACAGGAACCGCCAGATGTTCGCGCACTGGCAGTGGACGGGCACCTTCCAGTGGATCAGATGACAAGAGCCCGGTGAACCGAGAGGTTCACGCCGGGATCTGTGGGAGCCCGGGGGTGGGAATCCCCCGGGCGACCCGAC
>NZ_CAUVXO010000186.1:0-1078 GCF_963555865.1 Protofrankia sp. Cr1 | reverse complement strand
TTAATGCGTACCGGCGGGAGCATGTCGGCGACGAGCCACCGTTGTCGGTGCATGAACGGGCCCGGCTGCGGGAACTGGAACGGGAAGTCCGCGACCTGCGCATGAAGGCAGAATTTCTGGGAAAAGCGGCGGCCTTCTTCGCCCAGGAATATCGGTGAGCTCCAAGTACGAGTTCATCGATAGCGAGAAGGTCAACTACCCGCTGGTTCGTATGTTCGTGTGGATGGGTGTGTCCGCCTCGGGATTTTACGAATGGCGCCACCGGCCGGCGTCGGCGACCGCCCAGCGCCGCGCCGGGCTGGCCGCCCACATCAAGATCGAGTTCGATGAGTCCGACGGCACCTACGGCTACCGCCGCGTCCACGCCGCCCTGGCTCGCCGTGGCCTCCACGCAGGCCTGGAGCTGGTCAAATCCCTGATGCGACAGCTGGACCTGGTCGCCTGCCAGCCACGGCCCTGGAAGACCACGACCGCCGCCGACCCGGCTGCGCCGGTGATCCCCGACCTCGTGTGCCGCGACTTCACCGCGCCAGCACCCGGGGTCAAGCTCGTCGGAGCCATCACCTATATCCACACCTGGGAAGGCTGGCTGTATCTGGCGACGGTCATCGACTGCCACACCAAAGCGGTCGTCGGCTGGTCCATGGCCGACCACTTCAGAACACCACTCATCAACGCAGCGATCATCATGGCCGCCGGCAACATCGAGCTGCAGCCGGGCTGTATCTTTCACTCCGACCGCGGCAGTAACTACACGTCCGCCGACTTCGCCAAGACCCTCAGGTCCCTCGGTGTCCTCCAGTCCGTCGGGCGCACCGGGGTCTGCTGGGACAACGCTATGGCCGAGTCTTTCTTCGGCGCCCTGAAAAATGAGCTCGTCTACCGGACCAGTTTTGCCACTCGCGCACACGCCCGGCGTGCTATAGTCCGATACATTGAAGTCTTCTACAATCGCAAGCGTCTTCACTCTGGGCTCGACTACAGAACCCCCGCAGAGGTCCACACCGAATACCTCGCACAGCGGGCCGCAGCATAGAAATATCCACTGAACGCTATCCGGAAAACGCGGGGCCGCTCA
>NZ_CAUVXO010000185.1:8852-9647 GCF_963555865.1 Protofrankia sp. Cr1 | reverse complement strand
CGTGTACGACGCGGACGGCCGCGACATCGTCCGGGTGCGGGTCCAGTGACCGCCGCCGCGCCAGACGGATCTGTGCCGGGCGGATCTGTGCCGGGCGGATCCGTGCCGGTGAAGGTGGCACCCGGGCGGGAGACCTTCGCCCGGGTGCGAGTCTGGGACCTGCCGGTACGGGTGGTGCACTGGCTGCTCGTGCTGGCGCTGATGGTGCTCAGCGTGACGGGTTTCCTGATCGGGAACCCGCAGCTGCGCCTCGGCGGCGACGCCTACTGGGTCACCTGGGTGAAAACGGTCCACGAGGTCACCGCGTTCGTCTTCATCGATCTGATCCTCGCGCGGGTCGCCTGGCATGTCCTGTCACCCAACCGCTGGTCGCGGTGGACGGAGTGGATCCCCAGCACGCGCGAACGCCGGCGCCTGATCATCCCGTCGCTGCGCTTCTACCTGTTCATCGACCGTGAGGCGCCCGAGGTCGTCGGGCACAACCCGCTCGCCGGGATGACCTACGTCGTGCTCTACACGATGTTCGCCGTCGAGATACTGACCGGAGTCGCGCTGTGGGGCGTGGAAGGCAGGAGCTGGGCCGCCTTTCTCACCGGATGGGTGTTCCACCTGGTCTCGTTGCCGACAATCCGGCTCATCCACCATATGATCATGTGGCTGACCTGGGGATTCATGATTCACCATCTGTACAGCGCCATGCTGGTAGACCGGGTCGAGGGGACGGGCGTGATCTCCTCGATTTTCTCCGGTTCCAAGTTCCTGCCGAAGGACCGGCTGTGATCGGGGCAGTTCCCG
>NZ_CAUVXO010000185.1:0-8423 GCF_963555865.1 Protofrankia sp. Cr1 | reverse complement strand
ATCGGCAACGAGCTGCTGGGTGACGACGGCGTCGGCGTGGTCGCGGCCCGGCGGCTGGCGGCGGTGCCGAACCCGGGCGTGGAGGTTCTCGACGGCGGGACCCTCGGGCTCATGCTGATGCCCTACCTCGCCGGCCGCCGCGCGGTGCTCGTCCTCGACGCGGTGTCGAGCGCGCAGGGTCGGCCGGGCGATGTGATCGTCATCGGTGACGGCGATGTCAGGCGTGGCCACGGGGTGCGCGCGACCGCGCACGACGTCGGCCTTGTGGACGCCCTGTCGGCCGCGGAGCTCGCGGGCTGCGCCCCGCGCCATGTCGCGCTGGTCGGCGTCGTGCCCGAGTCCATCGCGGACCGCTGGGGGCTCAGCCCGCTGGTCGATTCCAGGGTCACGGCGATGATCGCCGCGGCTCGGACCATCCTGACGAACTGGGGAGTGGCGGTGCCCGCAGATGCATGAGGCCGGTCTCGCCCGGGCGGCGGTGGCAGCCCTCGTGGACGCAAGCGCGGGAGCGACGGTGCGCACGGTGGTGCTCGCGGTCGGTACCGGCGTCGACATCGACTCCGCCGCCGCGGCCTGGCACGGTGCCGCCACCGGCACCTGCCTGCAAGCCAGTCAGGTGGAATGGCGGACCGCGGTCGACCGGCTACGCTGCTTCGCCTGCACGCGGGAGTACGACGGTGACCGTCTCGATGCATGCCCGTCCTGCGGCGGCAACGGGATCGTCATCGCGGCAGCGGACGAACTCACCGTCATCGACTGGACGACCTGAACGCCAAGTCGTAACCTCTACTGATCATCGGCTGCGGTGGGGATCCCGGTGTCGGCGCTACCTGGGCGAGGGACTTTCTAGATCAACCGGGGAACCTACACCACGTTCAGGAGTCGAATTCACCGTCGCGGGCGCCCGCAAGGAAGGCTGTCCACTCCGCCGAGGTGAAGACGAGGATGGGACCGTTCCGGTCCTTCGAGTCACGCACGGCTCGGCCGTCCTCGGGGAGCTTGGCGACCTCGACGCAGGCGCCCTCGCCGTTCGTGTAGCTGGACAACTGCCAGGAGAGGCTCTCCCGGTCGAACTTGATCTTGCCTTTCATTCCTACTCCCTCAGCAAACTCGCGATCATCTCGGCGGACGCGGCGGGATCGAGCGCAAGGGCTCGGAGATGATCGAGCTTTTCCCTATACTGCCGTATCTCTTCGGCCTTCTCCAGGTAGAGACTGCCCGTCAACGCCTCGACGTAGACCACTTCCGGATCATTGGCGTCGGGGAACCCAAGGTGCGTGAACGAGGTCCCGAGCGCGGCGTGCCCGCCCACCGCGAACGGTAGCACCTGAATCGTGATGTTCGGCCGGGCCATGGAGTCGAGGAGGTGCCTGAGCTGGGCTCCGAGTACTTCCTTGCCTCCGATGGGGCGCCGGACGACGGACTCGTCGAGTACTACCCAGAGCCGGGGCGGGTGGTCGGAGCGAAGCCGTTCTTGGCGGCTCATCCGGAGAGCGACCCGCCGCGCCACGACTTCGTCGGAAGTCTCCGGCAAGATCGAACGGATGACCGCGGCAGCGTAGTCCGGAGTCTGGAGCAGTCCTTCGACGAGAGCGCACTGGTAGGTGTTGATGGACGAGGCGTCTGCTTCGAGTCCGATGTAGACCTCGAGCCAACGCGGCACCACGTCGCTGAAGCTGCGCCACCAGCCTTGTCGGCGAGACTCCTTGGCGAGCGCGAGGACGGCGTCCCGCAGGTCCGCGTCCTGGACTTCGTACAGGTCGAGCAGACCGCTGACGTCTACCTGGCGTACCGCGACTCTCCCGTTCTCGATTCTGCTGATCTTGGCTTCCGACGCCTGGATTGCCTGCCCGGCCTCCTCCGCAGTCATCCCGACCGCTTCCCGTAACCTTCGCAACTCAGCGCCGAGTCGGCGACCACGCACCGTCGGCCCTGCTGACGACTTCGCCACGCTCCCCCTCCGCGACCGGGACGACTCCTGCTCGAAGTCTGCCAGTGGCCGGTCTCCGCCGGTTGTCGACACCTCGGCCGAAAATGCACTTGCATTTAAGCCTAGGCTGTTTCATAATCGCCCTACGAGGTCGTACCGGCACGGAAGGGACAGACCACGGGTCGGGTCGGTAGCAGGGCGCTTTCGCCACACGGCCGTTCTGTCGGACGACCACCCGCGCGGAGACAGGCGAGGGACAGCCGCGACCGTGGCGTCCGGGACGGAGCGATGGCAGTGCGGTGTGAACGAGACGCGGTGTACGTTGCCGTGCGGTTGGAGGACGGCTTCGTCTGCGGCGTGAGCGGCTTCTTCGAGAGCCGCCGCGCGGCGGCGGCCTACGCCTTGGCTGAACATTGGCCCGGCTTCACGACGGCGGCCTTCCAGTTCGACATCCCGTCACGGCACGTCCCGGGTCGTGTCACATGACAAAGCCCGCGGCTGGCGGGACGACCCCGGTCCTCACCGCAGCATCCCGCCGCACGGTGAGGGCCGTACTGCCCGCCGTGCCGAGCGCCGTCGCCTACGGCCGGCTGGTCGCGAAGAACGTCATGAGGCAGTGGCGTCTGCAACATCTCTCGGACATCGTGGAGCTACTGGCTTCCGAATTAGTCACTAACGGTATCGAGGCAACTTCTACGGTCGGCGCAGGGGTCGAGAAGTCCGTCGAACTACGCCTCGTCTCGGTCGCTGACAGCTTTTTCGTCGGCGTCAGAGACCACAATCCCAGTCCCCCGGTTCTCCGCGAGCAGTCCGACGGAGCAGAGTGCGGTCGAGGGCTTTTCCTCGTTGACGCGCTGAGCTCGAGGTGGTGGCATCGGAACCTCAGACGAGGCGGCAAGGTTGTTTGGGCGGAACTGGACGCAGCCTTTCCGACCACCGCCGGCGGCCTACCGATTCGTACGCCGCTCTCCCTTCCTCCCGCAGTGCTCGTCCAAGAATCTGACCCGGAAGTGCTGCGTAAAGTGGTCGAACGTCTCAAGGTGTTGACATAGGATCCGGACGATTTTCGGTATAGGGCTGAGCAGTCGGGCCGGGCGGGTGACCGGTCCGACCGAGGTAGAAATCGGAATGCGTGGGAGTAGTCTGTGACCAGATCAAAACAAGTGTCACCGGAAGCGTCGACCACGAAAGCTCGGGATAACGAGCTGGCCGAATTGCTTCGGGCCGTTTTTCACGTCGATACCCCAGATTCGGCCGTACGTTCCGCGCTGTGCGCGGTCCTGAGCCTTGTCCCGGACCCGCCAGAAAAGGAATCGTCGGTCTACCTGTCCACTACGATAAATCTCACCGCATACTGCGCCGGACAAACCTCAGCGCTCCGGGCCGCGCGTGCCGAGGCCCGGCGGGTGATTTTGGGGCGGCGCTAGGGAGGGTCCTCCGTACGGCCATCAATGAGAAAGCTCACCGGTTCCGCCGAGAGCGACGTAGGAGAGTGACGTGGAAGTCAAGCGTTTCGAGATCGACGAGACTGTTGTCTTCGTCGAGACGGGTGTTATTTCGGCCCGGTCCACTGGACTTGTCGAACGGAAGGGAATGGGTCATCCGGACACGCTGGCCGACAACGTCGCGGAGCTGTTGTCGCGGGCATACAGCAGGTACACGCGAGACACCTTCGGCGTCGTCCTGCATCACAATTTCGACAAGCTTGCGGTCCTCGGCGGGAAGTCCCAGGTCGAATACGGGGGAGGAAAGATGCTCGCGCCGGTGCGGGTCCTCGTGAACGGCAGAGCAACGAGGACGTGCGGGAACTCGGCGGTACCGGTCGACGATATTGCGACCGAGACTGTGGAGGGGTTCTTTCGAGGCTGTCTACCCGAGTTGGACGGCCATCTGAGCATCGAACTGAACATCACTGGGAATCCGAGCCCGGGGGCGGTCCACGGGACGGGCCGCAGTAGCCCGGAACGGTCGGCATGGTTCGCTCCCTCGGACCCCAGTACCTTGCGTGAACGTCGGACGGTGCTCGCGAACGACACCTCACTCGGCACCGGATGGGCGCCCTTGAGCACCCACGAGGAATTCGTCATCGCGCTCGCCGACAATTTTTCGGGGAGCAGCGGATTCCGCCAGGGACGACCGTGGTGCGGCTCTGACGTCAAGGTCATGTCGATGCGAGCGGGTGACGACGCCGACGTCGTTCTGTGCGTGCCTCAGAAGAGTCGCCACGTCCCGAACCGCAGATCATACCAGGACAACTGCGGCGACGTCCTGGCCGAGTGTGTACGACTGGCCGAGCTCCTGTGGCCGCAAGGAAGGGTGAACTTCCGACTCAACGCCCGGGACTTACCCCAGGACGACGAAATATATCTCACCTACACGGGAAGCTCGATCGAGTCCGGTGACGAGGGCGTGGTCGGACGTGGCAACCGGACCAACGGTCTGATAACGCCGCTCCGTCCGATGAACCTCGAAGGCGCGAACGGCAAGAACCCCGTTTACCACGTCGGCAAGCTCTACAACGTGGCGGCGGAACGGTTGGCCGGGCTTCTTCACGCGGCCACGGGAGACTACGCCGAAGTCCATCTGGTGAGCGCGACGGGTCAACGTCTCGACCGACCGTGGCGTGTGATCCTGCGACTCGCTGCCCGCGACGTCGACAGCGCGGCCGTCCTACAGCTCCTTTCCGACCAGCTCACGAGGTTCCCCGACCTCACACAGGAGATCATCACTGACGGCGTCCAGCTGTGTTGAACAGACCCGTTGTATCCTTGCGGTCGGACGCCGGGAGCAGAAGAATTGCCGCCCGGCACGAGAACTCAGCGGCGAAGGAGTAATGCTATGACAGCACCGAAGGCCACTGTCGCGTGCCGCGCCGTCCTTCGGTACGAGGGGCGGCTGCTGCTGGTAACCGACGGAAACGGCTACTGGTACACGCCGGGCGGTCGATTGGACTCGCCCGAGACCCTTCCGCAGTGCGTCACGAGAGAAGTGTGGGAAGAGACCGGCCTGAAAGTCACCGTAGGTGACGTGATAGCGGTTTCCGAATTCATCGACGTGGCCGAGGGCCAGCACAAGGTAGAATGTTTCTTTTCCGCTGAGCTCGTCGAACCGCCAGCGGAGGTCGACGACTGGCAGGACGTCGCAGGTCCGGTCCGCTCTTTCGGGTTCTTCGACGACTCGGAACTCGTCGCGATGAATGTCCAGCCCCAGTTCCTCAAGTCGCTCGGCAGCAGTCCGGGACCGCTTGCTCAAATCTATGTCCAACCGAACTAGGTAAGCGAGAGCGGGATCTTCCTGCCGCTCCCGCGCGGGAGGTCCGATGCTGCGTGACGTTTGCGTGAATCCGGCTTGCTACCGCTGGGGGACTTCCCTCCGGGAATTCGTCGAGGTCAGTCGTGCCGCCGGTTTCGAGCACGTCGAAGTGAGTATCCAGCAAGCGGAATCCCTCGCCGAGGAACTCGGCGGTACGGCCGCCCTTACGCGTTGGTGGCAGCGTGCGGGCGTCAAGGTCGCGCAGTTCAGTGGGCTGCTTCCCGCAGGTCCGGTGCTTCCGGCGCCACTCCTTGTGGATGAGTCACAGTTCCGCGCGGCCGTGGCGTCCGTCCACAAGCGGCTCGAAGTGGCGCAGGCGCTCGGCTGCCAGCGCGCCGCCGTCGTCGTCAACCCGAGGACGCACCTGCCTCCTGCGACGGCTGCGGAGGTCGCTGCCAGGCGGCTGGACGTCCTAGCCGCCGCCGCGGGCGAGCACGGCGTCCGCCTCGCTGTCGAGTACATAGGAGTCACCCGAGGCTTGACGCCGGAACTCGACGGGCCGTACCCGTTCGTGGCCAGTCTTCGGGAGCTGGACGAGCTGCTCGCTCGGTGCGGTCGGCCGAACGTCGGGATTCTCCTCGACTTGTGCCACCTGTACGCGTCGAGCGAGTCGTTGGGCGACGCCCGCGCCTGCGCCCGTCCTGTCGAGTTCGTACAGGTCTCCGACGTGCCGTCAGGAACGGACCCGGCCACGATGACCGACTCCCTCCGCTGCGTTCCCGGCAGCGGCGTCGTCGATTTCGACGCGGTCGTGAGGGGCCTGGACGCGATAGGCTATACCGGTCCCGTCTCGGTCGAGTTGTTCTCTCCGGAGCTCTGGGCGTTGGAGCCCGGCAGAGCAGCGGACGTCCTGTCTCGATCCAGGAGCGTTCTCGGGTAAGGCGACGAGCTCAGAAAGAGGTCTTTTGTGAGAGTCGGGTTAGTCGGCTGCGGTCGGATCGGCGGATCGGCCCACGTCGCCGCTTACCTGCAAGCCGGCGTGAGGGTGACAGCCGTCTGCGACTATTACGACGAACGCGCGAAGCGCGTCGCCTCCCGTCTCGGTGCGGCTGTCGAGAAAGACGCCGTCCGACTGGCCGCGCGGGAGGACGTGGACTTGGTAGACGTCGCAACGCCCCCCGGCACTCGAGCCGAACTGCTGAGCGCCCTGTTCGAAGTCGGAAAGCCGGTTCTGGCTCAGAAACCGTTGGCGTACGACTTGGCCACGGCGCAAAGGATCGTGGACGAGGCTGCCAGTAAAGGTGTGCCGCTCGCGGTCAACCAGAACGCCCGCTGGGCTCCGACGCACCTCGCGCTTTTCAGGTGGATCGAGAGCGGCGACGCGGGAGCGGTCTATGCGGTCCACCACCACAACAGGTACCGCGAAGACGTGGACACCTGGTACACGCGGCACCCGGATTACCTTTTCCTCGACCACGGAATCCACTATTTCGACCTCGTCAGACTCCTAGCTCAGGAAACGCCGAGCGCGGTGTCGGCGGTTTCTGGTCGGCGTCCCGGCCAAGTGGCTGCCTCCCCTCTCCTGTACTCCGTGAACACGCGTTTCTCGAGCGGGACCGCTCCGCACGTGGCCATGACGTTTGTGAACTCGGTGCCGGGACCTTCGGCTTACGACTACCGGCTCGTGGTAGACGGTACCCGCCAGAGCGCGGTTGCTTCTCTGGCCGCCGTGGACGTGTATTCGGGTGGACAGGAGAAGCGGGTAGTACCAGAGGGCGAATGGGTGCCGGACGGCTTCACCGGAGCGCTCGTCTCTTTCGTCCGGCACCTCCGAGGGGAAGGCCCTCTGCCTCATTCCGGCAGGGACCACCTCCGTACTCTCGCGGTCGCAGCCGCCGCCGCGAAATCCGCGTCGCTCGACGGAGAATGGGTAGATGTCGTCCAAGAAGGCTTCGGAGAGGCACGTCATCCCACGCTCGCCGATCATCTATTTTGACGGACTACCCGGCCTCGGCAAATCGACTGCCGGTGTCAGCCTCGCGAGTCAAGACGAAGAATTGGTCTTCATCGCGGAGAACAACCCCTCTCCTGCGGTGTACCCGGAAGTGGTAGGGCTCGGTGGCGTAGACGCGGCGCGGTGGTACATGCGTACGGAGGTCAAGCGGAGCCGCTTCGCCCGCGAGGTCACGAGGACCTACGCCGTACGAGCCGTCTGCGACAAGAGCGTGCTCGCCACACTCGCCTTCGTGTACGCCGCCGCGCGCGTCGGGTGGGAGCCGGCATCCACCTACGACCTCGTACGGTCCGAGTACCAGCGTGACGTACGCCGCTACCTGCCGGCCGACGGAACGACAGTGCTGTTCTCCGGTTCGGTGTCGCTGAGTCTGACGAGGCGGGCACGCAAATCGGACAGGGCTGTGCGCCCTCTGTGGTTCGACCCTGCTTTCCTCGGCGCGCAGACCGAGTTCTTCCAGCAGGAGGCGCCGAATCTGTGCGTGAACAACCTGGTGAACCTCGACGCGGCCGGAAACAGAGAGGCCTTGCTCCAACGGGCGGCCGAGTTAATGCATCCTGCACGGGCGTCGAGGGATATCCGACAGCAGGTGCCCGACGGTCCCGAAGCAGGACGAATCATCGCGGAACTGATAGACTCGTACGTGTCGGCGCACGGGGGGACGGCCGTTTTCGGAAATCGCGTGGGACCGCCGTTCCGCCAATTCGGACTGTTGAACCAGGCGTTCGAGCGACACCTTTTGTTTATCGACGACGGCGGGCAGGTCGCGGTCCAGCGCGACGCCTGGGACGATTCCGAACCGACTGACCTTGGTCTCGACAAGTAGAGGCGGACTGCTACGTGGGAAGACTGCAAGTAGGTGTCGTCGGCTGCGGTATAGTTGCCCGTTCACGCTATTTCCCGCTCCTTCGGAAACTCTCCGACGGTTTCGCCGTCGCGAGACTATGCGACATAGACACGGCTGCCCTCGACCATGCGTGCCGGCTTTTTCCCGAGGCGGAACGCTACTCCTCGCTAGTCGACCTGGCACAAGCTCGGGGAAGCTCGCTGGACGCGGTTCTACTGCTCACGGACGGAGACCACCACGACCTGTTGCTGACTTTAGCCGAGCATGGTTTGCCGACATTCGTGGAGAAACCGATCTCCTACACGCGTGGTCGCGCCGTCGAGTGTGTACGCGAGTTCGAGGTACGCGGCCTGCCGTTGCAAGTCGGCTACATGAAACGA
>NZ_CAUVXO010000184.1:8533-10607 GCF_963555865.1 Protofrankia sp. Cr1 | reverse complement strand
TAGATTGCCTGGTCATGGTCCGGACGATGGTTCGTCGGATCGCCCGCACCGTCCCAGCACCCCGCTGAAGCCCCGCCAGCTACCCTAAGGGCCCACGGAGAGTGGTCAGTCGCGGTCTGTGTCTTCGGAACGGAAGAGCAGATTCTGGTAGGTGCGGCGGTAGCGGACGTGTTTGCTCTTGAGGCTGTTGCCGACGATGTCGACCGAGCCTTCGTCTCGCATGATCTTCAGCCATCGTCGGATGGTCTGGTCGCTGAGACCGGTCCGTGTAACGAGTTCGGAGCGTGAGAGAATCTCGTTGCCGAGGGCGACGAGCAGCTCCGGTCGGCGGTCGGCCCGAGAAGACTGGTCTTTCGCTGACGTTGTTCGCCAGGACAGTTGGTACCTGGCCCAACGGCGGGTTCCGGTCTGGGTGACGAGTTCGCGAGCGACCAGGTCCCGAAGCTCGCTGGTGGCGATACGGGAGTCGACTCCCGTCGCGTTGCGGTAGGCGGGGTTATCGAGGATTCCTTCCTGGCGCAGGAGCGCGAGGGCGACGCATTGGCTGTCGGTCAGGCCGTTCTCACCCAACCCGCTGATCCAAGCAACGGTCTCCTCGCTCAGCAAGGTGTGGTTGGGGAAAACGACGACGAACGACGAGATCTTGTCGTTGAAGTCCGGTGGGCTCATTCCTGCGGCGAGCAGCGAGTCGAGCATGGCGCGGATGCCCGACCCGCGGTTTTCGCAGACGGAGCGGGTCTCGCCGGGCAGCGGAACGTCTTCGAGGATCTTGATGAGGGTGGCGTTGCGGGCCGAGGAGACGCCTTCTTCGCCGAGGCTGTCGACCGTGACAGGACCGAACAGGCCGCCCGGATTGCGGATCACCAGGCGGTCGGGGTACATCTCGATCTGGACTTGGGCGCCTCGAGCGCCCCCGGACAGGTCCCGATGGACCAAGGCGTTGACGACGGCTTCACGCAGAGCGGTCTCGGGGTACTCCCAGACATCCTGCCGGCCCGCACCCCCGACGACAGCCCGACGAGACATGTTCCGGCGGACGACCGCCAGCGTGTCGCGGAGCATGACCGGGACCGGGCCTTCCAACGTCACGTTGTCCAGGAACCTCTCGGTGGACCGGCCGCCGGTCTCGGTCGGGTAGTGAACGAAGGTGACCATCAGCTGCGGGAAGTGCTCCTGCGGATACCTACCGAGTGCGAGCAAGCCTCCCAGCGATACCTCGTCCCCGCCGTCGCGCCGGGTCACGAGCACCTTGGCGCGACGCAGCACTGCCAAGCGGTCCAAGTCCTTGAAGGCGTAGGGCCTGCTGATCCTCAGCCGGGCGACCAATGCATCGACAGTGGTCGCATCCAGTTGATCGAGACCAACGCCGGGGACCGCCTGCTCGTCCTCACGGGGCTGACCACGTGACGAGAGCATCATCTGTACCTCGTAGGCCGACAGTCGACGATCACCGTCGCCCACCCTGACGTAGCTGCCCTTGGTGATGCCGGCCCCACGTGAGTAGCAGGGTTTCCGCGCGGGATCGAGCTCAGGGACCTCGGCGACCATGATCTGGGCGCCCTCGAAGTCGTGGATTTTGATCAGTAGCCGCAACGGCGGTTCCATGTCCTCGGAGCACATGGAACCGAGATCAGCTGCGAGCCTCGCCGGATCGGGAAGTCCCGTCGCCACAAAGCCCTGAGCCTCGTCCAGACCAAGGACGACCACACCGCCTCGCGTGTTCGCGAACCCCGAGAGAGTCTCGCGCAGCGACTTCGGCAACCCGCCGTGGGCCTTCTTCACCTCCACGTCGGTGATGTCCGCACCGATGGTGCGAAGGTTGTCGACGATCTCCGCGAGTTCGACGTCGAGCATCCAGCCTCCTCACCAGCGACCATGCTAGTTGGCATGCTAGCTAGCATGATAGTTGGCATGAACAGTGGCCGGGTGCCGCCTTGAACACGACCTCGGTGAGCCTGGCTGAGGTGCGTGACGGCATCGTCCGACTGCCGATCGGTCGCCGCCGCGAACTGCTGCTGGCGGCCGCCGACGACGTCTTTGCGGTATTCCGGGATAAAGTCCTGCCCTTCGACGC
>NZ_CAUVXO010000184.1:4729-8085 GCF_963555865.1 Protofrankia sp. Cr1 | reverse complement strand
TCGACGGACTGCTTCAGGCCGGATACCTGGAGGACTGGCGCTACCACGCGTGGCTCTGACGGTCCTACTCGGCACCACCGATACGTTTTGGCTGCTGTCCGCGGTTGCATTGATTCGCTGGGAGCGGGCTTTGTCCGATGAGAGCGTAAACGCGTCCGGCTGACCGAGGCCGCCGGGTGGGGGCTGTCGGAGGATCGGGGTATCACTTTCACGGCGGTCACCGCCCGAACCAGGAGGTCTGTGGTGCTCATCGCCATCCTCGATTTCAGTACCGCCGCGACCGACCGCCCGGCTGCCCTCGCCCAGCTCGACGGCGAGCGTGACCAGGTCCGCGCCATGGCGGGCAACGTTGCCTTCCGGGTCTACGCGTCGCGCGAGGACGACACCCAGATCACCGTCGTGCACGAGTGGGACGACCAGGTGTCGTTCGCCGGCTACCTCAGCTCGGATTCCTTCACGCGCTCCGGCGAGGTGCTCCGACCGATCATGACCGGGGCGCCGGTGAGCCGACGGTTCCACGCCGAGCTGCTGGAGGTGGTCGCCTGAACGACGTCGCGGCCGGTTCCTACGATCGGCCCGTGCGAGACCTGTCGATGGCCCGGAAGGCGTACAGCTTCGTCCGGACGTTCGCGCCGGAGCCCGATCGCGATCTCTGCGTCGACCGCCACTACCTGCTCTGCGCCTCCGCCGGCGCCCTCCGGTTGGAGGCCCAGGGTCAGGCGTGGCTGCTGCCGCCGGCCCGGGCCGCGCTGATCGAGGCAGGCCGGCCCATCCGGGTCAGCATCCCGCGGCCCGTCACCACCGCGTCGGTTCTGTTCGACACTGCATTCACCCCGGCGCTGCCAGCACCGTTGACGGTGTTCGACCTCAACCCGCTGGCCCGGGCACTGGTGAACGAGTGCGGCGCGTGGGGCGAGAGCGATGAACCCCTTACGGCCTACGGCGAGACGCTGTTCGCCGCGCTCGCCGCGGTGACCTGGCGGCTCGCCGAGCAGCCAAGCCCTGTCGTCGTGCCGGCCGGACGATCACCGGAGCTGCGCCGGGCTCTACGGCTGACCGAACAGCGGCTCGGCAGCGAGGTCCGCTTCGAAGACCTCGCCGACGAGGTGGGCCTCGCGCCACGGTCGCTGGCCCGGCGCTTTGAAGCGGAAACCGGTATGACCTGGCGGGCGGTCCTGCGCCGCATGCGAGTCGTGCGGGCGATCGAGGAGCTCGCCGCCGGCGACACCCCAATAACCACGATCGCCTTCATGACCGGCTACACCTCCCTGTCAGCGTTCAATACCGCCTTCCGGGACCTGACCGGCCGCACACCCACGGAGTACCGGGCCAGCTTCCGACCCTGACCGGACCGGGCCCGAACGCTCCGTCCTGACGCCCGGACCAAACGCCCGAGTCTCAACGCACGACTCCCCGGACGCTGTATCGAGCTGCCCTGTCCCCGAACGTAACGCCTGCGGACGCCGAACCGGGCGCTGCAGCAACGCACTCGTCAGAGCCGTCCAAGACGTAACGAGGAGGTTAAGAGCGCCCGGCAATAGGGGACGCAGCGTCGCGGGGCTGGGGCACGCACCTCGCGTCGTTGTCGTCGGTCGACACCCAACACCAGGGTGCCTTCCTCCTCCGCCTCGCGATCTACGTGCCCCAGCCCCGCTCCTTGATCCACTCCCCTATTGCCGGGCGCTCTAAGAAGATTGAGAAGTTGGGCTTGAGAACCGCCGAATGCCCAGGTCGGACGCTACGTGACACCCACCCAAGGGGCGGTTGGTGGGCCGCCAGGGGCTCGAACCCTGAACCCGCAGATTAAAAGTCTGCTGCTCTACCTATTGAGCTAACGGCCCGCGGACCCTGATCGTACCTGTCGAACCGACCTGCCACGATGCCAGGATGCGACAGATGCGCGATGCGACAGATGCGCGATGCGGCGGGCGACAGGTGAATGACCTGGCGACCGCAGGGCATGTATGCGGTTCCGTCCCGCATGCCTTGATCGGTCTGGCGCGACACGCGGGCCGCGTCCGACCCGACTGTCGATGCCATGGGACGACCCCGCTTTACTGGTAGGCACAGTGCCTACCTCCCGATCATCCTGCCGCCACGCGTCGGGCCTGCGTCCGCTGGACGTGCTGGCGGTTGGTCCGGTCGACCCGCCGATCGCGACGCGTGGTTGCCGCGCGCCCGGTGCTGTCACCATCGTTCGACAAAGCGACATCATCCGACAGCTCGAGCCTGCCGACATCACGCGAGAACCGGGATGACGTTCGCGATCCACGCGGACGGCCTGACCAAACGCTACCGGCACCGGACCGTGGTGGACTGCCTCGACCTCCAGGTGGCGACCGGTGACCGGTTCGGTTTCCTCGGCCCGAACGGATCCGGTAAGTCCACGACCGTCCGGATGCTGCTCGGCCTGGTGCGCCCGAGCGCCGGCACCGTCAAGATTCTCGGCCGGAGCATGCCGCGTCATGCCCGGCAGGTACTACCCAAGATCGGCGCTCTCGTCGAGGCGCCCGCGTTCCACACCTTTCTGTCCGCCCGGGTCGAGCTGACTGCGCTCGACGCCGCCGGCCGGGGCGGTGCTCGGCGTTCCCGCCGGCGACGGATCGAGGACGCCCTGGACCGGGTCGGGCTCGGTGACATCGACGACCGACCGATCAGCAGATTCTCGCTCGGGATGAAGCAGCGTCTCGGTCTCGCCGCGGCCCTGTTGCGTCGGCCTCGTCTGCTGATCCTGGACGAGCCGACGAACGGGCTTGATCCGCAGAGCATCCGGGAGATCCGCGATCTGCTGCTCGAGCTGAACGCCGAGGGAACGACCGTCTTCCTGTCGTCGCACCTGCTCTCGGAGGTCGAAATGCTCTGCACCGAGACAGCGATCATCTGTGACGGCCAACTGGTCGCCCACGATTCCCTTGATGCGCTGTGCGGGCCGACCGGTCGGGTCACCCTGCGCACCCCGGACTCCGACCTCGCGGCGCACCTGCTCGAACGGGTACTCGAAGGCCGCGACGGGCATTCCCTGGTCGCCCGGACGCAGAACCCGATGGCGCTCAACGCCGCGCTGGTCTCGGCCGGCGTGCGCGTCTCCGAACTGGTGGTGGAACGACGATCACTCGAGGATGTCTTCCTGGAGCTGACCGGCAACGACCACGACGGTGCCCTGCAATCCGTCCTGGATGATCGATGATCCGTGTTGAGATCCAGATCTTGCTCATGCGGCGACGGACGTGGGTGTCGGTGCTGATGCTCGCGACGCTTCCAGTGATCGTCGCGCTCTTTTTGAAGGTCAGCGGAGTTGGGTCGGGGGCAGGGAGCCCGGCCTTCCTCACCGAGGTCATACATAACGGAACGTGGCT
>NZ_CAUVXO010000184.1:1017-4323 GCF_963555865.1 Protofrankia sp. Cr1 | reverse complement strand
GACCACGACCGCCTTCGCGGTCGGCTGGGGGTTGTTCGGGTTGGCGCCCATCAAGCCGCTGTCCGGCGCCGGCCCGCCCCTGTCCCTGTCGGAGGCGGCCATCCGGATCGCGCTGTCAGCGCTGTTCGTGGCCGCATCCATGCTCGGCATCGCCGGCGTGGGACTGTTTCTGTCGGTGGTCACCTCGACGCCGCTCGCGGCCACGCTTGGCGCACTCGGCGTCCTGGTCACCGCGGGAGTGCTCGACCAGCTCCCGGCCGCCGCAGCCATCCAGCCGTACCTGCCGACCCACTACTGGATGGGGTTCATCGACCTGTTCCGCGATCCGGTGAGCTGGGTGAACATCAGACGTGGGCTGGCCCTCGAGGGCTGCTACGGCGCGGCGATGGTCATCCTTGCCCGGATTGTCTTCGGAACCCGGGACATCACGAGCTGACAGCTGTCATGCGCTGACCGCGGTCCCGAGGTGGTGGCCCTCACGAGCTGACGCGGCCCGCTGCGGCGGCTTGGCGGCTACCGGCGCGCGTCCGCAGCGGGTCCGGTCCGATGATCGCCGCGAACCGGCGCAGATACTCGTACTCGAGGCTCAGCATCCGCGCGGTGTGTGTGTCGAACGCATCCCTGGTGCCGTGCAGGAATGCATCGTGGCGGGTCGCGTGCAGCTGGTCCACCTCGCGGACGAGATCCTCGTCCGACAGTTGGGCCGCCGGGATGCCTTCGGGACGGTGCTTCATACCGACTGGCATACCCACTCCGGCGGGGCCGGTCACCTGTCTGTCACCACCAGAGCGGATCCAGATCCGCCAGGACGACGGCGGCGAGGTCGGTGAGGTCGCGTTCCACCCGGTTCTGACGCAGATACGCACTGAGATCGGCGACGCGCCGGGCGTACCCGCGATCGGCGCACAACGGGCCGGGGCCGAGCGCGCGCCCCACCCGGTCGAGGACCTCGGTCGCGCCTGCCTCGATGTTCGCTCGCACCCGTAGCGCGCGCCTGCGTGCGGACCCACCGACATCATCGGGATCGGCGTCCATGTCGCGGGCTGCTGTCTCCAGGACGCAGCGCATCGCCATCAGGACCGCATCCACGCGACCCAGGTGTTCCAGCGCGTGGATGTCGAGGCGCCGGTCGGTGCGGCCGGTGCGGCCGGTTCGGTCGGTTCGGTCGGTTCGGCCGGCGAGATGACCCGCCTCTCCTTCGTGATCGGTGTGGCCGGCGGCGAACAGCGTTCGGGCGACACCTGTCGCGCCGCCGAACCAACATGCCGCGATATCCACTCTGGTATGCCAGAAGATCGGCTGGTCGAGGTATGCCGCGTCCGGATCGGACCCGCCGGTCGAACCGGTCGACTCGGTCGACCAACCAGACTCACCCACCGGGATGGCGGGTGCCCCGTCGAACAGGACGGTCGCGGTGTCCGCGCCGGTCATCGCCTGGGACGCCGATCCGTCTGATCCCGCTGTTGCCACGGCAACGTTGCGCTCATTGAGCCGGACGGCGAACAGCCCGATCGTGCCTTCGCGCGTCTCTTCGCCGCCGTCCGTGATGACTCTGGCCGCGACCAGCGCGTGGGTGAGCACGCGCGCACCCGGGCAGGATGACCTGACGCCATGTATTGTCCAGCCGCCACGACCTCGACGGGCGACCAGCGAACCGATCGGCTCCTCCGTCGCCCACAACCCCCATCGATGATCATGTTCGGGTGCCGGCCCAGCCGAATCAATCAGGATCGCCGCTGCGCTGGTGTGGGCCTGTGCGAGTCGAGCCAGCGTGACGTCGAAGGCGGCGAGATCGGCGAGCGCACGCCAACGCGCAGCGGTGGCACCCGCCGCGGGCAGCGGAAGATCAAGCCGTCCGGACGCGATAAGCGCTGCGAATGCCCCACCTACCCTCGCGGGAGGGTACGGCCTTCCCATCGGCGTCCGGCCGGTGGCCGTACCGATTGGCCGCCCCGGGACGTCCAGTGGAACGTCACATGGAACGTCCACAGGCATGGCCAGGGGAATGTCCAGCGACGCGGCAATCGGGAGGCTTGTTATCATCAGAATTCACCCCAGGTCATGCGCGCGGGCGGCTGTTCGGCGGTGACAGCGGCAGTTGGTGCCAATGGCTGCCCGTGCGTGTCACCCATGCGTCGGACGGTCATGCCCTGGTTGCTCTCCCATCCCGCAACCGCCAAACATGACTTGCCGAAAATGCTGTAGGTACAGGAGGTGCAGTATGTGCTGCAATATCAGCATTTATACGTCATGATGGGCACCGGTAGTTGCCATCTGATCTGCCGGCCACCGCACCCGGATGTGCGGATGGGAGCCTGGGGGGCATCATTCCAGGGCAACACGTTTCTGTGGGAAGGGAGACCGTGATGGTCGACGCCCATGCCGCGGTGGAGGGGTTCCGCCCGAGCAGTAACGGGCTGCCCTTCACCAACGATTTTCCAAGGCAGCCCGTGCTGAAGATTAATCTTCCAGGTGTCGGGCCGGTACCGATCGGTGACGCCAGTCGCGGTTTGTGCGGTGGCATGATCTACACGACGCGTGATCTTTTCGAGGCGAAGCTGACTCCACCGGTGTTGAAGGAACCACCTGCGCCGGACTCACCGCTGTACCGCTACATCGTCCGCCGGCTGTTCGACAGCTTCGACATCCCGCGTGGCGTCGCGCGCTACTACCAGCTCATGGCCACTCCGGATGCGGACACGACCCGGTCCTCGCTGACGCTGCGCGGTTCCGGGCGCATCACGGTCGTGAACGAGTGGCCGCGGGTTCGGCTCGACCTCGACCGCGGCGTCCTGGCCCCGCTCGGTGTCATCACGCTGCGCTCCTACGATCCGTTCCAGCTTGGGTCCAGCCATCAGCTCCTGGCATACGCCTACGAACAGCGACGAACCGCGGTCACGCTCCGGGTCTACGATCCGAACACACCCGTGGAGCACGCCGACGACGTGACGCTGTCGTTCGACGTGGCGTACCCGACCGGACCGGTCCCGATCGCACACAACCTGGCCATCGGCGGACGTCGGGTACGGGCCTTCTTCCTCTCCCGCTACCGCTGGGCGAACCCGCTGCCGGCGCTGGCCGACGCCTGAGGGCCGCCGGGCCACGTGAGGGAGGTGCCCAAGCGATCTGGAACCCGTTTGTCGCCAGCGGCCCGTCACCTCTATGCTTGCAGTGGTCCCAACGGTAGACGTTCTGGGTAAGTTGTAGATCAAGCCTGGTCGTCGTCGCCCGCCCCCATCGTCTAGCGGCCTAGGACATCGCCCTTTCAAGGCGGTAGCACGGGTTCGAATCCCGTTGGGGGCACCA
>NZ_CAUVXO010000184.1:0-535 GCF_963555865.1 Protofrankia sp. Cr1 | reverse complement strand
CGCAGAACCGTGCGGGCGTTGACGTGTGGTCTGTTCGCATCGCTGTCTCCTCCTGCTCCTCTTGTCGGACATGTACGTCACTGAGCGGCGCCATCGCAATGATCTCGGTCGTCGCCAGGCCCGCCGCCTTCATCGTGCTGCCGCTGAGCGTGATCCGGCACTTTGCCTTGTTGGCGACACGGTCGTAACGGATCTCCAGACGGAGAACCTCGAACAGTCGGCGGGACAGCTTGTCGGGGAGAGCGGCGATGTCGACCGGGCCGATCGGCAGGTGCTCCAGCAGAGCGGGGTTCGATGCGTGCTCGGCCTCGTCCTCAAGTGCCGTGAGCTGCCGTTGCAACGCGTCCCGCTCCGCTTGCAGCTCGGCGCGGCCTTCGTTGATGTCCCGAATAAAATCTTGATCAGGTTCGTCGATGCGCCCGAGGTTGAGGGCCAAGCGCTTACGCCGAGTCTCCGCGTCCACGATGCCTCGCCGGAGAGCCGCGATACGTCGCTCGCGGTCCTGCGCCCGGCGCGCGTCGACAGCCTCCAGTTC
>NZ_CAUVXO010000183.1:8747-9514 GCF_963555865.1 Protofrankia sp. Cr1 | reverse complement strand
GCCTGCCCGTGTCCGTCCACGGACGCTCGCAGCGTCCGGAGGAATGCCGCCCGAGCGGTGTCCACATGCAGGTCTTCCAGGGTGCGCATCAGGTCGTCGACATCCCGGCCCAGATCGGTGCGCAGCCAACGCAACGCCCGGGTCACCGTCCAGCCGATGTGGCGCACGGATGCCGTGGTGAGCAGTGAGAGCACCGGTCCTGAACCCGGAAGCGCCGCGAGGCGTAGCAGTGGATGGATGTCGGAGCGCACCCCGCCGGTGCCTACCAGCACCACCCGCTCACACCGTTCGGGAAACTGATAGGCGAACTGCATGGCCACCCCACCCCCCAGGGAGTGGCCGACCACCGTCACCCGATCGATGCCGAGTACCGTCAAAAGATCACGCATTCCGCAGGCGTATCCGCCAATGGAATAGTCACCGCGGGGCTTGTCCGACCGACCATGGCCGAGGAGATCCGGAGCGATCACCGTTCGGCCACGGGCAAGCAACGGAATGAGGTCGGCCCAGGTCTGCGAGCTGTCGCCGATCCCGTGGATGAGCAGCAACGCCGGGCCGCGCCCAGCGCGGATGTAGGCCCGACGATATCCGTGCACGGTCACGTACCGGGTGGCATAGCGGGAAGTGCCCGGCGGGTGGGCCCGGTCGATCTCCCCGCGATCCGCGGCACCAGTCATGCCATCCTGACGGTCCGCGGGCATGCCTGCCAGATCATGTGCAACGCGGATACGATTTTCGCGCATAGCCGCCTCCGACCACTCAACCAG
>NZ_CAUVXO010000183.1:0-8509 GCF_963555865.1 Protofrankia sp. Cr1 | reverse complement strand
AGGTCCTGGAACCTCGTCTGCGGCCGGCTGGGACTTTTCATACCTTGACGGTGCGGTTAGCCGGTCAGAACTCGATGTTGCTCATCACGTGCTTGATCCGGGTGTAGTCCTCAAGGCCGTAGACCGATAGATCCTTCCCGTATCCGCTCTTCTTGAAGCCTCCATGCGGCATCTCGGCCACCAACGGAATGTGGGTATTGATCCATACGCAGCCGAAGTCCAGCCGGCGGGCAACCCGCATCGCCCGAGAATGATCTCGCGTCCACACACTGGACGCGAGCCCGTATTCGACCCCGTTCGCCCAGGCAACAGCCTCGTCCTCGGAGCTGAACCGCTGGACCGTCACAACCGGTCCGAAGATCTCATGCTGGATCAGCTCGTCATCCTGGCGCAGGCCCGCGACAACCGTCGCCGGGTAGAAGAACCCCGAGCGGTTCAACGGTGCCCCGCCGGTGAGCACCTGCGCATGCTTCGGCGTGCGATCCACCATCGCGTGGACGCGGCCGAGCTGACCGACGTTGTTCAACGGACCGTAGGCTGCGTCCAGCTCGTCCGGAGCGCCCGTTCTGGTCGCCCGTGCCTGTTCAGCCAGGGCTGCGACAAGATCGTCGTGGACGCCGGGCGCGGTCAGAATCCGGGTGGCGGCGGTGCAGTCCTGACCGGCGTTGAAATAGGCGGCACCCGCGATCCCCGCTGCGGCCGCAGCGACATCGACGTCGTCGAAGACGATGACCGGCGCTTTGCCCCCAAGCTCCAGGTGGACCCGTTTGAGGGTGTCAGCGGCTGCCCGGGCAACCTCCATCCCAGCCCGGACGCTGCCGGTGATCGACGCCATCGCCGGCACCGGGTGAGCGATCAGGGCCCGGCCGGTGTCCCGATCCCCGCATACCACGTTGAGGACGCCCGCGGGAAGGAACTCGGCTGCGATCTCGGCCAACAGCAACGTGCTGACCGGGGTCGTCTCCGACGGCTTGAGCACAACGGTGTTGCCCGCGGCGATCGCCGGCGCGAACTTCCACACCGCCATCATCAGCGGGTAGTTCCAGGGGGTCACCTGCGCGCAGACGCCGACCGGCTCACGACGCACGAAACTTGTGTGCCCGGCCAGATACTCGCCGGCCGAACGTCCGTCAAGCAGCCGAGCGGCACCGGCGAAGAAACGGATCTGGTCCACCGTCGGCGCAATCTCCTCAGCCAGGGTGAGCGCGATCGGTTTCCCGGTGTTCTCACACTCTGCCCGGACGAGATCGTCTGCGCGTTCCTCAATGGCGTCGGCGAGCTTGAGCAGGGCTCTGGCCCGCTCGCTCGGTGTGGTGTCACGCCAGGATTCGAACGCGTCCGACGCCGCGCGCACCGCCACGTCCACATCGGCCGGTCCGGACACGGGTGCCTCGGCGAAGACCGCTGCCGTGGCCGGGTTGACCAGGGGCATCGTTCGTCCGTCGAGAGCGACGACACCGGCGCCGCCGATGAAATTTGTGAGGATCCTGTCCATACACACTCCGCTGACCAGCACGGATGGAACGGGGCTACGCCGCAAAAGGCTGTCTGCTCCCAGGCCCTAGCCGTCATCGGCGACCACCGGGGCCTGTCTCACTGAAAAGGCCACCAACAAGCAGACTAGACCATCGATTGCGTGCCCGGCAGACGGATCTACCGCGGAAACCACACCGAACCACGCATTCCACGTCATGCCCGCACCCGTCTCACCCGGCTCACCCGGCTCACCCGGCTCACCCGCTGACCGTCGCGTCCGCGAGGTCGTGGGCCATGGCCGCAAAGGCGGCCAGGTAGCGGTCAACATCGGCGTCGGAGTGCTGCACCGACAGCGTCCACTCCTCCTCCCGGCCTGGCGCCATCAGGACGCCGCGATTGGCGTTGTAGAGCCAGGCGAGCTCCGGCAGAGCCGGGTTCTGGTGCGCCATGAACGACGTATAGTCCCGGATCGGGGCATCGGCGAAGTGCACGCAGCCCTTGGAGCCGATACCGACCGTGTAGCCGGGCAGCTCGTGGCGCCGGAGAATCTCCTCGCAACCGGCGATAAGCCGATCTCCCAAGCGGTCAAGATGGACATACGCGTCCGCAGTGAGGACCTCGAACAGGCTGGCCCGTGCGGCGGCCATGGTCAGCGGGTTGCCGTTGAACGTCCCCACCTGTTTGACCCGGTCGGCGGCGACGACCTCCATGATGTCAGCCGTGGCACCGATGGCCCCGGACGGCAGCCCGCCGCCGAGCGCCTTGGCCAGGGTGACCATGTCCGGGCGCACACCGAACCGTTCGGTCGCTCCCCCGGGCGCCACGCAGAGGCCGGTCTTGACCTCATCAAAAATCAACACCATTCCGTGCCGGCGGGTGATGTCCCGGACGGCCTCCAGATAGCCGGGCTCGGGCAGGATCACACCGAGGTTCATCATGGCCGCTTCCATGATCACACAAGCCGGCGGACGCCCCTGGGCCACCAACGCCTCGATCCGGCGCTCCATGGCCGGGGCATCGTTGAACGGCACCGGCACGGTCAGGTCGACCACCGCCGACGGGATACCTTCGCCATAGGCAAGCGACGCCATGTGATCGGCAGGCCCGATGTCGTCGTAGGGAGTTCCGATCGAGACCATCACATAGTCGTGATGACCGTGGTAGGAGCCGAAGATCTTAATAATCGTCTCACGTCCGGTCACCGCCCGGGCGATCCGGATCGCGTCCATGGTCGCTTCCGACCCCGAGTTGACATAGCGCCACTGCGGGAGCCCGAAACGCCGGGCCAGCTCCTCGCTGACGATCACCGAGTCCTCGGTCGGCATCGCGAAGTGGCTACCCAGCCCGATCCGCTCACGCACGGCGTGAACGATCGCCGGGTGCGCGTGCCCCTGCACCATCGAGCCGAAACCGTTGTGGAAGTCGCAGTACTCGGTTCCGTCCACGTCCCACACCAGCGAACCCCGCCCGTGCGTCAGGTAGATCGGCCAGGGGTCGCGAGCCTGGTAGGACGACGGCACCCCACCGGTCATCGATTGACGTGCCCGGGAGTGCATTGCCCGGGAGCCTGGTGTGCGTTCAGCCAGGCGGCGCTCCTCCCGCTCGGTGAGGGCGCTCGTCCGCTCGGCCGAGCCGGCCGAGCCGACGGGGTCGGCGTGGTCGGCGTGGTCTGCCTGGTCTGCCTGGTCTGCCTGGTCTGCCTGGTCGGCGGGTGAAGCGCCCGCCCTCGACTCAGCTGTCGTTCCGCTCATACTCCCCGCGTCCCTTCCGGTAGCGCTACCGGGACTGCGGCCTGCGGGCGCGCGATCTGACGATCGTCGCGCGCCCTTTGGCCCTCTAGTCAGGTACGGAAAGCGTAGCCCGATCACCTCATCGACAAGGGAATCCAAGGAACACGCCAGGACGAGAAATGTCGGCTCCATACCGACTGTTCCCCTTCGCGCAGCCCGAGGCGGACGCATATCCAGCCGCTCTTGGAGTGAGAATGGTTGCGCCACGAGTCAGCGTGGAACGTCCATGAGGGGGGCGGATCACCGTGCACATCACGCCGGCAGAAACCGACGATTCCACCACCGGTGTCGATCGGAGCACGGCGCTGCCGCCGCTACTGCACCCGTTCGCGCGCCCGGCTGCGACGCCGGACTCGTTCATCCGCATCGTCTCCGGCAAGGGTGCGCACGTTGTGGACGACTCCGGTCGGCGCTACGTCGACGCCATGGCGAGTCTGTGGTACTGCGCAGCCGGACACGGTCGCGAAGAAATCATCGAAGCGGTGGCGGCGCAACTGCGGCGACTCGACGCCTTCCACCTGTTCGAGCGGTTCACCAACCCGGCGGCCGACGCGCTCGCCGAGCGACTCGCCGCGTTGGCACCCATGCCGGGCGCCCGGGTGTTTCTGACCTGCGGCGGATCGGAAGCGGTGGACACGGCCATGAAGATCGCCCGCCTGGCACACGCAGTCGCCGGCGAACCGGAGCGGTCGATCATCATCAGCCGGTCTCCGAGCTACCACGGCGTCACCTACGGCGGCATGAGCCTGACCGGCCTGCCCGCGAACCGGGCCGGCTTCGGCCCGGGTGTCGGCGACATCATCCGGGTGGACAAGGACGACCTGGATGCCGTGGCAGCGATCATGACGGACAAGCCCCGTCGGGTGGCCGCGGTCATCGCAGAGCCCGTGATCGGGGCGGGCGGTGTGTATCCGCCGCGCCCCGGGTATCTCACGGGCCTGCGGGACCTGTGCGACGCCCACGGCGCGTTCCTGATCCTCGACGAGGTGATCACCGGGTTCGGTCGGCTGGGCAGCTGGTTCGGTGCCCGGCACTTCGGCGTCCGGCCTGACCTCGTGACCTTCGCGAAGGCCGTGACCAGCGGCTACCAGCCCCTCGGCGGAGTACTCATCGGCCCCGCGGTGCACGAACCGCTACGCCGTCCAGACGTGGTGCTGCGCCACGGCGGCACCTACTCCGGGCATCCGGCGGCATGCGCGGCCGCGCTGGCCAACATCGCCATACTCGAATCCGAAGGGCTGGCAGGCCGGGCGTCGGTGATCGGCGAGCGCCTCGAGACGGGACTGCGCGCGGTCGCGACCGCGCACGGTCTCCCCGACGTCCGCGGCCACGGCGCGATGTGGGCGGTGGACCTGCCGGGCGGTCTGGCCGCCGCGGAGATCCGCGACCGCATGCTCACCCATGGCGTCATCGTCCGGCCACTCGGTTCCTCGACGTTGGCCTTCTGCCCGCCGCTGGTCATCGACCTCGCCGACGTGGACCTGCTTTCAACCGCTCTCGACGCGGCACTTGTACGGCGGTGAACGCCGCGGCGGGCGACATACCCGATAATGATCAGGTCTGGTAAATCGGCTGGAACAGGGCATTCCACTCGGCGGCCTCCGCCCTGTCCAGAACCCGGTAGCGGTGCAGACGGGCAAGATCTGCACGGGTGGGAAAGACCAGCGAGCTGTTGGCCGTGGCGGTCAGCTGCGCCCGCTGGTCACCAGTGGCCGCGACCGCGTCCCGCAGGATCCGATCACGGGCGAACGGGACGGGCGTGATGTAGTTGATTCCTTCGGCCAGCTTCGCCGCGACGTCCGTCTGGTACGCGAAGTCCATAAATGTCATCGCATCCACCGGATGCGGTGCGGTGACCGGGATGCACATGCTGTCCGTCCAGAGGATCCCGCCCTCGTCCGGGACGACGAAACGCAGGTCCGCGCCTTCGGCATTGGCCTGGAAGATGTCGCCGGACCACGCCATGGAGAGCCACACATCCCCTTTCTTGAGTGGCTCGATGTAGTCCTGTTGGTAGTAGTTGTGGACGATACGATCAGCACGCTGCCTGCGTAGGGTGTCCGCGGCCTTGCGCCAGTCCGCCGGGGTCGAGGTTTCCGGCATGATCCCCAGCCCCACCAGGGTGAAGTTCGGCAGGTCCCGGACGTCGCCGAACATCCCGACCCGGCCGGCGAAGGCCGGGTCGAACAGGTCGCTGAAACTCCTGATCTCACGGCCGGTGCGGTTCGGGTCGTAGGCGATCCCCGTGATTCCCGACTGCCAGGCGACCGTGAACCTGTTGTCCCGGTCGTAGGAGGGATTCACAACGGTCGCGTCTGCGTTGGCGAAGAAGGTGGGCAGCCGATTCCCGTCCAGCGGTGCCAGGTAGTTCAGTCGGATGAGCTCCGCGAGCACCTGACCGTTGGTGATGACCATCAGATCGTGTCCGATCGGGCGGCCTGCCTCGAGTAACGCCCGGAAGCCCGCGTAGAACGACTCGTCGTTGTCGATGACCTCCCGGTAGGAGACCGTGATTCCCGTCGTCCTGGTGAACAGATCAAGCGTTGGATGCCCGTCTTTCTGGCCGGGAAACGTGTCGATGTACAGCGGCCAGTTCGCGAAGTCCAGATGGCCCGCCCGCGTCCTGCCGGCCCAGAAGTCGGCGACGGTGTGTGCAGGCAGAGGGCTCGGCCCCGCCGGCACCGGTGGCGGGCCCGCGTTCTGCGAGCCGCAGGCGGCCAGCAGAACGCCGCCACCCGTCAGCATGCCGGACAGTCGGAGGAACGCCCGCCGTCCAAGATCCGCCTCGGCGCCCACGCGTCCAGACCGCGGCGGAGCTGCCTGCGGCAACGCCATCCGCGGCCTGGTCAGGCCGCGGATCAGGGCAGGGTGACACAGATCATTGTGATCATTCCCGGACACGTCAGCAGCGGGTCGTTCGGACATCGTCGACATCGCGCCCCTCCTCTTATGAGCTGTTGATGACAGTCGAGCTACTGCTCGCACATAATGATCAATATTCCCGTCAGCAATATTCAACTGCGCGTCTGTATCGTCACTCTCAGGACCACAACGTGGCCGAACGTCGCCGGGACGACAGCGGGGCTCCACCGGGATCGCGAGGATGCCGCTGGGCCGGTCGCGTTCTCGACGTCCGACCAGGGCAACCCCGACCGGCCAACGGGAGTCCAACAAGTGCGTCGGCCAGGATCAACTCGGTTCGGGAGGAGTGGATGACCATGGCGCTGGTGCACCACGATCCGTATGACGGTGTCCTGACCACCCGGATCGGCCAGGCAGAGATCACTGTCCGGCCGGAGCCGCCCGCCGCCGCGGGGCAGGCGGCGGTGATCCTGCTGCGGTTGGACGCGCCGATGCTCGACGCGCTAGCCGCCGCCTACCTGACGCCCGAGGAAGCCCGCACGCTCGCCGAGGTACTACTGCGATCAGCCGACCTCCTGCGGCCAGCCAGCCCATGGCGAACCCCGCGACCCTGAGCCGGCCGCCAATGCCCAGGGGAAACCCGGGGAAACCCGGGGAAGTCCGGCCGCCAAAAGTCCGGTGGAACCACCCGGGTCGCCCCCACAGTGTTCCTCTAGCGTCGTGCTCGCCAGAAGGGGCGGAAGCCCGATCATCTCAGGGCACGACCGGAGGATCCGCGCATGCCGTCAGACGAAAGCTTTACTCCGAATCCGGATGTCGCACAGCTGTCCGGTGTCATCAATCCCTACCCGTTGGCCGAGGTTATTGCCGGACGGCGTATCGACTGGAACGCCGTCACGGACCGGCGATCGCTGCTCGAGGACCTCCTGCAGACTCCCTACGAGGAACTTTTCGATCCGGTACACGAAGGTCCGCTTTATACCGGTCTCCAGCTCGATGCCAACCTGCGCCTCCAGCAGGTGCGCTCGCCGTTGCTCGATTCCGAGACAGTCGTGCGTGTCAACGATCTGGAACTATCGGTTGATCTGACCCAGGGTCTCGAGGTACTCGGCGACCTGGGTGCGAAGTTCGGTACCGACGACATAAGTGGTATACCCGTCCTACGCGCCGAGTCCGGGCCGGGTAACCGCCTCCTGTTAACCCTCCGCGTACCGGAAAAGGACCGCCTGCGGCGTCTCGCGCACGTCCTGACGGCCGACATCGTGCGGACCGTTAGCTACGACCCACAGTCAGTTGGAAGTGCGAACAGCTGGACCCCGCCGGGCGCACAGTGGACGGATGCGGGCACCTTTTTCAACGAAGCCGCGGAATACTTCGACCCGGTTCAGGGTGCAGTGGCGAACTGCTACTACATCGCGGCGCTCGCGGCGGTGGCCTGGGCGACGCCGTTTTCGATCAGGCAGCTGACGAGGGCGACCGGATCGGCACAGCAGTCCTTCGTCGACATGGTGCGCTTCTACAAGCCGAACAGCGGCGGCGCGGTCGACCGAGACGTCGAGGTGACCGAGAAAGTGCCGTTGAGCAGCGGCGGCGGATTCATCTACTGCCGGTCGAGCGAAGCCGGTGAGATCTGGCCGGCCGTCTATGAGAAGGCATACGCAAAGCTCAAGACCGGAACCTCCAGTGATCAACCGGACATAACGGCCACGGCCTGGGGCGACTGCGTCTTCGCCACCGCCCAGCTCACCGGCGGAAACACGTCTTATTACGACACAGCAAGTCGATCAGGCGACCAGCTGTGGGACGTCGTCCGCTCGAACTCGCTGAGCTACCGTACATTCCGGCCGATGACCGCCTGGACATATTCCACTGGATCGGCCAGCCCGAAGAAAATTGTGTACGACAACACGAACATCGTCGGGTCACATTGTTATACGATACTTGGTTGGGCCTATCGAGACGGCAGTAAGTACCTGATACTGCGGAATCCGTGGGGCAACACCGAGCCGACGGTCGGGGTTCTCAGCGGAACGACATTCATGTACGACATCAGCTGGTGGCGCCCGATCGCGTTGGCACCGAACGACGGGACATTCGGAATCGAGGCCAACACCTTCCAGACGTATTTTGCCGGAATCGGCGTGGCCGCGTAACCACGAACGGATCCAGGTAATAATCGCCGGTTTCCGGCGGCGTACACCGGCCGGCGTTGCCTCCTGCGTCCAGCTGAGCCGGACCGCCGAGCCGCCGCGCAGATCGGTTGGAGATCTCCAGCGTGCAGGCCGTCTCGCCCAGCGACGAAGGTCCGAGGAATGTCAACCCGACCAAGGGCCACGCTCCGCAATTGATCCAGTGGCGGTCGGGCTGACACCTGCACCTCA
>NZ_CAUVXO010000182.1:0-9406 GCF_963555865.1 Protofrankia sp. Cr1 | reverse complement strand
TGACCTGGGGTGACACGGCGTGTTTGGTCGTGGTTCGGCGCCGTGTCGTGGTTCTACCGTCGACTCCCATGTTGCTGATCTTCTTCTCGTCGCGGGGGTGGGAGTCGTGGGAGGTCGAGGCGGCGCCGCTGATCCCCGAGGGCATGCCGGTGCTGGTCGACGACGATCTGCGGTTCGAGGACGGGCCGGGCCGTCCGCGGCCGGCGGTGGTGGTGAACCGGTGGCTTCGTGAGCTTCCGGCGTGCGGTGTGCCGGCGCCCAGGTCGTGGGCCGCCTATGCGCGGGCGGTGAAGGACTGGGTTGAGTTCCTGGCTGGGCACGGGATCGACGTGTTCGGCCCACGCGAGCAGCTCAAACTGGCGCTGGGAAAATATGCGGAGGACCGGTCGGCGGGGCCGGTGGAGCGGCGGCTGGCGGCGAGTACGTGGAGCCAGCATATGAGCATCGTGAGTATGTTCTACCGGTCGGCGATGGCCGAAGGCTATGCGTCCGCGGAGCCGTTCAGCTACCGGACCGCGAAGGCCATGGTCGGCGGCATGGTCCGCGACGTCCGGGTGAACCTGGCGATGCGCCGAACTCCGAAACCACATGTCACGATCAAATATCTGGAAGCCGACTTCGTGACGTTGCTGCTGAACGCGCTGGCCGGGCTTGACCGGGATGGTCAGGCGGATGCTGGCTATGCGGGGCGGGAGCTTGCCCGTAACCGGGCGGTGGTCGGGTTGGCGTTGGCGACGGGCCTGCGGTTGCAGGAGTTCTCGTCGCTGCTGGTCTATGAGATCCCAACGCTGCCGTCCCGGTCGGGGGTGCTGCCGGTGCCGTTTGCGGTGCCGTCAGGGGTGGCGAAGTGCCGTAAGTTCCGCACCAGTTGGATCAGCGTCGAGGCGCTGAGGGCCGTGCACGACTATGCGACGTTGGATCGGGCCGCCGCGGTGGAACAAGCATCATGGTGTCCGCCGGGGCGGTGGGGTTCTGCGCTGCGGGTGAGCGAACCGGACGTGCGCGGCGGTCGGATTAACGGGGTGCGCCGGGGCTGGGATGCGCTGACGCCGGGCGAGCGGCGTCGGCTGGTCGCTCCGGACGGCGGTTCGTGCTTGCTGGCGGTCCGCTCGGACGGCGGCCCGTTCACCGCCTGGGCGACGGTTTTGGAACGGGCGTCGGATCGTATCCGGGCCCGTGTCGAGCCGCGGTTCCCGCATGTTCATCCGCATCGGCTGCGGCATTCTTTCGCGATGGCCACGTTGGAGCGGCTGGTGGATGGGCATTACCGGCGGGCCGCCGAGCTGGTGGCGGCCGGTGGCGTGAGCGGGCCGGACGCCGCGTTGGCGTTGTATCTGAGCAAGGCCGATCCGCTGCTGGTGCTGCGGGATTTGATGGGTCATTCGTCGGTGACCACGACGGAGGCTTATCTTCGCCGGTTGGACACTACCCGGATTTTCGGGGAGGCGTATGCGCGGGCCGGCGCGGCGGCTGGCTTGGCCGATGATCGGGCGGCGGACGCCGAGGTTGCGGCGGAGTTCACCGAGGAACCTGGCGAGGACGACTGATGCCGGCCACGGTGACCGACGACGGGCTGGGGATTGTGTGCGTGTTCAGCGACGGCAGCCGTATCACCGTCCGTCTCGACAACGTCGCCGCGCCGGATCTGGCTGCCGACCTGCTGGCGGGTCTGGCCGAGTTGGTGCATCCGCACGGGAGCGTGGACTCGGCGTCCACGGTCAAGCAGTACGTCTTCGGGTTGCGGCGGATGTGCCGATTCTTCGCCGATCAAGGGTTCGTCGGGGGCGCGTCCGCGCTGAGCCGGGGCGGGCTGGCCGAGTACCGGATGGGCTTGGCCTACCGGCAGGACACGGTCGTGCGCGCCTTGCTGCGCGGCGTCGACACGGCCGGCGGGCAGCTTGACCCGGGGGTGCGGGCGATGGCGGGCGGCCGGCCGTTCGCCCGGCATCCGCGCAGCACCCCGCTGGCCCCGTATTCGGAGGCGGAATGGGCCCGGCTGACCGAGGTCTGCCAGACGATCGTGTCCGACGCCTATGCCGCGCATCGGGCGGCGCTCGCGCAGGCCGCCGCCGGCTGCGACCCGCGCATCGGCGGCTGGAACCCGGCGAATCTGCACTGGCTGCTGGCCCGGATGGGGCCGTGCAGCATCCCGGACGTCGCCGCCCGCGCCGGAGTCTGGGCCAAGCGGGTGCAGGGTCCGGGCGGGTTCCGCCAAGCCAGCACGGCGCTGTTCCCGCAGCTGGACGTCACCATCGCCTACCTGCTGCTGTTCGGCGTCCACTCGGGGGTCGTGCCGGACGGTATCGCCGACCTCGGTGTCGGGGACGTCGAGTGGGCCGGCGACGCCACGATCCTGCTGTCCTATGTCAAGGGCCGCGCCGGACCGGAAACGACCACCCTGCCGAGGAAGGCGGTGCGGCTGCTGGAGCAGTGGCTGGCGCACTCGGCGCTGCTGCGCGGCTTCGTCTCCGCCGAGCAGCGCGAGCGGCTGTGGTTGGGGGTCACCGGGGTCGGCCGGCGGGCCGTCCGCGGCACCCCGTTCCGCCCGCTGTTGATCCAGAAATGGGTAGGGCGGCATCAGATCGCCGACGACGATGGCCGTCCGCTGTCGATCCAGCGGCACCGCATCCGCACCACCCACCAGGCGCTGCGCGACAAACGGGCCTGGACCGGCAGCGGCCGGGGGCTGATCGACCCGAACCACAGCCCGGCGGTGGAAGGCGACCACTACCTGACCGCCGCCACCCCAACCCAGCAACGGGCCATCGACACGATCATTGAGGAGGGGCAGCAGGACATGCTGCGCCGCGCCCACCCACCCGTGGTCCTCACCGGCGAGCAGGCGGCGGCGCTGGCCGGCGACTACCCACAGGCGGTGTCCCGCCTCGGTCTGACCGGCCAGGTGATCGGCGAGCTGGTCGGCGGGGAGCGGGACGTGTTCACCGCGGCCTGCGCGGACCCGACCGCCGGGCTGCACGGGCCGAAGGGCACGCCCTGTCCGGCGCGTCCGTGGGTCTGCCTGCTGTGCCCGCTGGCGGTGTTCACCCCACGGCACGCGGCGAACCTGCTGCGACTCAAAGCGTTCTTCGCCCGCCAGTGGGCCGCGATGCCCGCCGCCGCCTTCATGGCCGTCTTCGGCCCCTACGCGACCCGGATCGACGACGTCCTGGCCCGCTACGCACCTGCCGTGCTCGCCGAGGCCGCCCGCCACGTCACCGACCACGACAGCGAACTTCCGCTGCGACCCGAGGAACGCACCCGATGACCCGGTCTGTCACCAGTGTGTCCGTCGGGGCCGAGCCTGGGCCGGGCCGGTCGCCGTTCGTCGGCGCCGACGTCTGCCAGGCGGCCGGGTTCACCCTGCTACCCGGCGGGCACGGGCCGGTGTTCGACGAGCCGATGTGGGACTTCACTGCGGTCGCGGGCCTGCCCGCCCAGCTGCACCAGGCCGCCCGCCGGCTGACGTTCACCGGCATCGTCAACCCGGCCTGGCAGCTGCTCGCCAAAGAGCTGCTGTTCGCGTTGCTCGCACCGTCGCATCCGGCGGTGGCGGTGCTGCCGCGGGCGTTGCGCACCCCGCTGAACCTGCGCTCGGCTCGCTACCGGCTCGCCGAACTCACCCGCTGGCTGACCTGGCTGTCCGACCACGGCGTCACCACCCTCGGCCAGGTCACCGAGGACCACGCCCGCGGCTACCTCGCCCACCGGCGCACCGCCGGCGACGGAGCCGAACGCGGCCCGGCAACCCGGAAGGCCGCCGTCACCGCCGTGCTCGACTTGTGCGACTACGCCGAGCTGTTCACCACCGACCGCTACCCGCCCGGCTTCCGCCCGTGGGGCGGGGCGGCCCCGCACGCCATCGCCGAAACCCCACCGGTCGGGCCGAACAAGACCCCGCCGGTCGACCCGTCGGTGCTGCAGCCGATGCTCGCCGCCGCCCTCTACCTCATCGAAGAGCTCGGCCCGCACGCCGTCGACCTCGCCCGCCAGCTGCACGACGACGCCCAGCTTCGCGGCCGGCTGCCGCACCCCCGGCGCATGCCCACCGATGCGGTCACCGCCGTCCTCACCCGCCACGTCCGCGACCGTGTCCCGCTTCCCCTGCTCGCCGATCATCACATCGCCGTCCGGCTCGCCGGCGGCTGGGCGCCCGACGACCCCCTGCTGCCCATCGCGTGGGATCTGCTCGCCCGGCAGGCCGGGGCGTTGCGGTTCCGGCTGGAATGGGTGCGCCGGCTGCGCGGCCAGCTCGAAGCCACCCTCGCCCGCACCGGAGCGGACAAACCGTACTGCCGCAACGCTGCCCCGGTGTCCCGGGCCGACGGCCACGGCCAGGTCGCGTGGAGTCTGCCGCTGCACCCGCACGAGGCCGAGGTCGTCGTCCGGCTGGTCCGCACCGCCGCGATCCTCGTCATCACCACGCTGACCGGGATGCGCGCAAGCGAGGTGATGGAACTGACCGGCGAGTCCCGCCGGGTCGAGCACCTCGCCCCCGGCCGGGTCCGCTACCGGCTGGCCAGCCGGGTCATCAAAGGCCGCCCGCTCGGCGGCACCGACGACGAATGGGTCGTCATCGAACCCGTCCACACCGCCGCCGGTGTTGCCGCCGGGCTCCTCGACAGCCCTGGCGGCGACACGAAGCTGTTCAACCTGCTCGGCTTCACCGGCCTCTACGCCAGCTTCCGCACCTGGGTGGACAGCCCCGCCGGCCAGCGCCTCGGGCTGGCCCCGATCCCCGACGGGCCGGTCAACCCGCGGATGCTGCGCCGCACCCTCGCCATCGAACTCGCCTACCGGCCCGGCGGCGTCCTCGCCACGAAGATCCACCTCAAACATGTGTCCGTCGCGACCACCGAAGGCTACGTATCCCGGCCCGGCGGCGCGCAGGCCCGGCTACTCGCCGAGGTCAACGAGCAGGAGACCGAACGCAACCACGCTCTCATGCTGGCGGAGTTCCGCAACTTCCAGAACGGGATCATGCCGGCCGGGCCCGGCGCGAGCGAGCTGACCTCCTTCTTTTCCTCCGTGGAGGCTGAACTCGCCGGCCACGACCCGGGCAGCCCGAAGACGGTGGCCAACGACCGGCAGATCCTCAACCTGCTGTCCAGACGCGCCGGCGTGCTGCACCTCGGGACGGCGAACTACTGCTGGTTCACCGACCCGGCGAAGGCGTTGTGCCTCAAACTCGCCGGCACCCCGTCGGCGACGACCCCGCTGGCCGGCATGTGCGACTCGGCCCGCTGCCCGCAAGCCACCCACCACCCCTGCCACCGCGACGTCTGGGCCGACACCGCGACCACCACCAAGACACTGATCGCCAGCCTCGGCACCACCCGCCGCGTCGAAAAGACCCGCCTGCAAGCCGAACACGACCGGGCCCTGACCGTCCTGGCCGGCATCGACGCCGCGACCCGACCCGCCGACCCAACAGAACGGGGATGACCATGAGGCTTAGCGCCGAGCACCGCGCCCGCAACGAAACGCGCATTCGCGCCGCCATGGACCGCCTGCTGGCCGGCGACATCCCGCCCGGCGGCAGCTGCGACGTCAAAACCCTCGCCCGCGAATCCGGCATCGACCGCACCGCCTTCTACGGCACCCGCCCCTACGCCCACCTCCGCACCGAGTTCGAGACCCGGCTCACGACCTTGCGCGACACCGGCCAGACCCCGGACCCGCGGATCACCCAGATCACCCGGCTCAAACAGCACGTCGGCGTACTCCAGCAACGCCTCGACGCCCGCGACACCACCATCACCCAGCTGACCGCGTTCAAGACCCAGGCGCTGTCCCGCCTGACCGCCCAACACGACGAGATCACCCGCCTCCGCACGGCCCTCGACGCCACCAGCACAGTCCGGCACCTGCGTCCCCGCGTCGCCACAACAGGTCCGTGCACCTGAGCACCCGGGCTGAGTGCCACGTCAACGGGCCGCTGCCCGATCGCGCCTTCCTGTCATTTCCCAGGCGCGGGTGCTGGCGCGAACAGCAGCGTGACGCGGTCTCCGACAGGCTCGAAGCCGAGCCGTTGATACACGCCGTTGCTGGTCGGATTAGCCAGATCGGTGAACAGCAAAACCTCGTGCGCTCCCGCGTCCAGCGCAGCCTGGCTCACCGCTGCCGTCACAGCCCCGGCATAGCCCCTTCGCCGGAGACCTGAAGGAGTATAAACGGGCGCGATACGGACCATCCCGCCCACCGGACGGGTAATCCCCGCCACCGACACCGGCACCCCGTCAACCTCCCACAAGGTCAAGCCGCCATAGCTGAGACGATCGTCGACCCGTCCCGCAGCATTGCCGACAACCCCACCGGTCTCTTCCTGGAACGCCGTGACCCAGACCACCAACAGGTCCCTGTCGGCCGCCGCGGCCACGCGAGGACGACCCGAAGGCCCGGGTCGGGGCAGAACGAGACTCCCGAGCCGATACAAACGCTCCCGATGATGAAGACACGGCGCGGCGGCGGCCCGTTGTTGCCAGCCGGAGGCGAACGCGCTGGCGACATCCTCGCCCGCATCCACCCCGGACAGCGGCCTCCCGCGCGGCCAACACTCGACCAGCGGCCCCACCGCCTGCCGCGGAACCCTGGTCAGAAGAACCGGACTCGGCGGGGTCTGCACGAACGCGCTCTCGACAGCACCGCCGGCCGACAGCCACCAACCGAACAGCGGAGCAGCCTCCCCGAACGCCGCCAAGCCACGCACACGCAGCGTCTCGGCGACGGTCACCAACACCGTGTTCTCCACCAGCCGGGACATCAGAAACTCGCCCGCCGCCGCGAGATACTCCTCAAGGTCTTCCGTCATGAACCAGGCCACACCCCATGGTCCCGGCCGAAGCCACCCCCGCGCACCTCCTTTTCCCCACCGGCCGGGCCGTCCACCCGGCGGCGTCACGCTCCCCGAAGCCAGCCCGTCATCGACCCGCCCCCGCCTACCTGTGACTTGCGACACATACAAGACCTCGGCCTGCAACATGATCGGCCGAGCCGTGGCGCTGCCCCCACCTCGCCGTCACTGACACCGCACGACAACACGGGCGCACCTGAACACGACGAGTGCGGACACAAAGTTGGACCGCTTCTTCTTATCGCTGGGCCGAGGTCGGCCCGAGCCTCCTCTACGCCATGCAAGCCACAGCAGCCCCAACCCGGCGTGATGCCGGGGGGCGCTCGGCCGGCTTGACGGTATTCGCGGCGCATGATGTCCCTTCGACCTTTGGGACCGTCGACCAGCCGGGACGGACAAGGACACCGATTGCGGGCCCGAAGTTGGTCGGCGGCGAGAGTCAGGCACGCCAACAAGATCTTCTGCACCGAGCGCGTGCCGAAGATGTGCTGCACTGGCAGCAGCACCAGCGTCCGATCTCCGCGGAGACGCTGCGTAAGCAGCTGCACGTCGGTACCGGTATGGCCCGCCGCTTGGTCACCCAGCTCCGTACCGAGACTCACGTCGCCCTCGACGGACTCGGCGAGCCAGCCTCTGCATAGAGGCCGTTCAGCTCTGGCCGGTCGTAGATGGGGTCAGCGCGAGCCTGCATCGGCGCGGATCCTGTCGCGACGTCGTCGTCACGCTGAGGCTGGGTGAATGGGAGGTTCCAGTACCGCGGAAATTCTCCCTCGCCGGCCCCGGCGACGCCCGGCGCTGGTGGGCGCGGCCCAACCGTCCGGGTGAGGCCAGTTCACCAGCGCGGACGGCGGGCGAAGGTTGGGCAGGAAGTTGACCAGATTCGGCGGTAGCGGACCGACAGGGTCATCGGGCGCGACGGAACTGCCGGATCTCGTCGCGCGTCACCCCGAGCTCGCCCGCCAAGCGGACGCCGCCGACGATGGGTGGTGGGTGGACCGTGCAGGTCGACCTGGCATCCGGGCGCCTCGGCACTGGGCCGCGTTCGTCGCTTACGGCTGTTGAGGCGGGAATAGCCAGCGGTTTCGGACCGGCCGGGCGCCCAGGTGGACGGTCCGGGTCGCTGACCTGCGCGGATAGCAGGCCGAGGATCACGACCAGCCGTGCGCTGCCGCTGGTGTCCATTCTGATGCACTGCTCCGGAACCGAACGAAGACGTAAAAAGATCTTCGCTACAGCCGTTCGAGACCGTCAACATCAGCGTCGGTGATCTTTCCGCGCAATCCGGATCCGACGCGCCAATTGCCGGTCAGACGTGCATGTCTGCCGGCGACAATTGTTGCTCCGACTCCGAGGCGAGCGGAAAGTAGCGCAAGCTCTTGACGGGTGTTCGCTTGTTTGATCAGCGCGTCGGATCCTTCTGGGATCAGGATACCTTCGGCAAATCGGTCCGCTTCCATTTCCGCCGTATCTTGTTCGCTCTTCTCGGAGTCGAGATCCAGGAATGTGGTGCGGTTGGGATGGAGGAGAATGTGGCCAATCTCGTGTGCGATGTTGAACCAGAGGATATCGGGCTTCCGATGCCTTTCGGTTACCCCAATTACAGGCCTGTCTTTGCCGAGCCACCAAGTCGCGCCACAGACCCGTGTCCCAGGAACCTCGCGAACGAATGTAAGGATGACGCCAGCCTGTGCGAGAATGCTACGCACGGCGTGGAATCCGTCAAGGATTCCCAGGTTGGTCATCCCGGGAAGGGTTCGTGCGACGTCACGCAGGGTTCGCTGATGGAGTGGAATGACGTCGGCCTGCTCGGCGGATCTCTCCACGAGCCGAAGCCAGAGCGCCGTGTTCTGCTCGGCGACGGTAAATGATTGCCTTCGCCGAAAGGATACTCGGGGTCGTATCCAGGCCTGCTCGAAAGCATCGGGGCTGGCTACGCTAAAGAATTTTAGAATCTTCTCGATTTTCACTGTCGACTCGTCTTCGGCGCCGACGATTCGATGTCGGCGCAAGGTGGTATCATCGAATCCGCGAGCCCAGGCCGTAAATTCTGATAGCTGATGACGCGCCTTCTGCTGGCTAGCATGGGCGGTATAGTCAGCGTCCAATTGGATCCAGTAGCGGGTCGGAACGCCGAGTACGCGCTCCAGCCTGACTGCCACGTCACCCGATATTCCGATGACGCCATTTACGATCTGGTTGACATGTTTCGTCGTGAGACCGGTTCGCTCCGCGAGTTCACTCTGCCTAATAGCTCTCTTCTCTAGGAGAGTGCCTAGAAATGTGCCCGGATGGATTGACCAGTCCGGGACGAGCTCGTTCGTCTCGGCGTCGAGGTTCATCCGACCATCCCCGCGTGGGAACTGGCCGCCACCTGCAAAGCGGTGATCGCTAGCTGAGTGACCTCGTGTGGACGAGCGTGAGGAGTGATCACTCGGTCGCCGCTGTCACAGAAAGCCACCGCGTTCAGCGTCGCTGCCCCATACGCCAGCGCGATCGTAGCCGGCTCCGCTGCCGCCGGGGTCTGCACGTCGACGAGGCCGACTCCAAGTGCGTCAG
>NZ_CAUVXO010000181.1:9893-10419 GCF_963555865.1 Protofrankia sp. Cr1 | reverse complement strand
AAAGGGGGATCGTGACCGAACGACAGCCATCGGTGACAGCCGTGGATAGCCGTGCCGGGCCGGACACGACACCCGTGCAGCCCGAGGGGCCGCGGTGGCGTCGGGGCATCGTCCGCTGGCTGATCATGCGGACCGGTGACCCCGCGAACGCGATCTACGGAACCATTCTCGTCGCGGCCGTCGTCGCGGCGGAGGACCCGGAGCACACCGAGAGCTTTGAAATCGCCTTGACGGTCGCCGTGACCGTCATGGTGTTCTGGCTCGCGCACGGTTACTCGCGTGTCGTCAGTGACCGGCTCAGCACGGGCACGAAGCCGTCGCTGGGCGAGGTGCGCGCGGCATTGGCCGAGCACTGGCCGATTGTGCAGGCAGCGGTGCCGCCGATGGTGGCGCTGGGCATCGCCGTCGCCGCGGGTGCTTCGGTGGTGGGCGCCCAGCAGGCGGCGCTGGGGACGTCGGTGGTGCTGCTCGCGATCTGGGGCACCGTTGCCGGCCGGGCCTGTCAGCTGACCGGCTGGCGGCTGGT
>NZ_CAUVXO010000181.1:1918-9449 GCF_963555865.1 Protofrankia sp. Cr1 | reverse complement strand
CGTGTACGCCTGCAGCAGCGCTGCGCTCGGTCTCGTGATGATCGTCCTGGAGGTCATCATCCACTAGCCGGTGTCCGTCGTCACCGGCCCGTCGTCACCTGCTGGCTGTCGTCCGCCGCGATCTTTCGAGCTTTGTCCGGCTGTGAGGCCGTTTTTGATCGTACAAACCTCGAAAGCTTGTGTCTCGAAAGTTTTGTGTTGGGTCCGGAGATCTCAGGTCCGAAGGTACGGGACCATGAGCTGCTCGACCCGTCTGATACCAGTCGGCGTGCAGGGCGTCGATGGCCTGGCTGAGGTAGTCGGCGGCGTGGCCCGCGAAGGCGGCGAGTCAGGTGGCGTCGTAGAAGTCGAACCAGGCTGGTGCGGGATGGTCCTCAGCGAGCGCGGCTTGGGCGAGGTCGATCTGATGACGGCTGGCCGGTCCCGCGCCGGCACGCGCTTCGATTTTGGATCCCGCGCCTCGCCACCCCGTCGGGAAGAAGCAGCGTAAAGCGGACATGCCTCGACGCGGAGGAAAGAAACAAGCAGGTCAAGCAGGTCAAGCAGGTCAAGCAGGTTAAAAATCAAGCATAGGCGACGAGTTGGGCGCCGACGATCAGGACGACACCTCCTCGGATCAGCGGGTGCTGCGCCAGCGGGGTCGGGGGGTTCTTTCCAACCGTCGCAGCCGTTCCTGGTGATAGCGGACTTTTCTCAGCAGTGCCCGTGCCTCGGAGTCGTCCGGGTTCAGGGCGAGCGTCACAGCCAGATCCTCGGCGGCGACGGTCCACTGGCGGGCTCGGGCGTGTCGGAGCGCCTCGTTGAAATGCCGGTCGGCCAGATCCTTCAGCTGGGTCAGCGGCACCAGGTTGCTGTTGCACGCCGGGCAGCGGGCGGTGAGTGCGGCGAGCTTGGTCCGGCAGAGTGGACAGGTCAGGATGTACGGCACCACGCGACTCCGTTCAGCTCGGTGCAGCTCGGCCGGGCACTCCTGCCGGGGGCGGGCGGAGGCCGCTGCCGTCGCCCCCTCCCAGCACTATTCGTCCAGCCAACCGTCGGGCAGGTCAGGGAGGATGACCTCGTCATCCGCAGTCCTGGCTCCGTGCTGGTCGATGCTGCGCCGCAGCGGCTTCACGCGGTTCCGGTAAAGCATGCTCAGTTCCTGCCGGGCTTGCTCGCCGCGGTCCGGGTCAACCGACGAGACCTCCAACGCGGCACGGTTGAGATCCGCCTCGATCCGATCGGCCACAGCCGGGGCGAGGAGCCGCCTCAGGTCCCTGAGCAGGCGGGTAAGCCTGCTTATCTCACGAAGAAGGACGTCCTGGAACTGGGCAGGGGTGGGAATCATTTCGGGCAGCGCATCGTAGAGCGCTCGAACGCGGTCGAACAGCGCGTCGTTGGCATGCACCCAGCCCATTAGGTTTCCGCGCTCGTACGCGGCTCTGCCTTCGGCTTCCAGGCTCGGTACGGTCGCCTGGAACGGCTTGGCCTTCGCCGGGTCCCGCCTGGCGAGCATCTCCATCAGCAAAGTGATGTCGGCAAGCACCGCCTCGAACTCGGACAGTGGCGGTTGCATGTCCGAGTTGTCCGCGGTGAGCGCGGTGTCTGCCACCAGAGTCTGTGCCTCCAGCAGCTTGTGATGGGCCTGAGCTCTGTCATGGCCTTCGTCCAGCAACATTGCAATCTCGAACAGCAGGGTGTCGATTTCCGGCCCGATCCGCGTCGCCTTGGCCCGCGGCATGACGTCCCGCCGCTCAGCCCAGGACGTCCGCGCCTCCTCGTAGCCAAAGCGCAAATCCTGCCAGTCCGGGACCTCACGTGGGGGAATGTTGAGCAGAGCGCTGGCGGACGTCCCGATCGACGGGATCGCCGCCTCGGCGCGGATGGTCCAGCCCACCTGGAATTCCAGGGTCACTTCGACGGGCGTGCCGACGGGCAGGGCGGCGGGCAGTCCGCCGACCTCGACCTTGCCGATCGGCACCCGGCCCTCGAACAGGCGTACCTCTAGGATCGTGCCCTGGCTAGCGGTTTCGAGCTGGAAGGCGGTCCGGTACGGGAGCTTGGTGCCCGCGAAGACGACGCGCCGAAGGCCGCTCTTGAGCTGGAGAGCGAAGTCGTGTGCTAGCACGTCGCCGCTGGGCGCAGGAGGCTCGTCACGTCCGGCCTGCACCACCAGCCGTTCCGCACCGACTTCCCGCCCGTCCTTCAGATGTACTCCCACCGTGAACACGCTGTCGCTGTCCTCCCGCAGACGCACGTCTTCGAAGAGGAACAGCCCGTCGGCGTCGGTGGTCGTCCGCAGGCGTTGGACACCATCGTCCGATGTGAGCACCACGGTGACGCCAGCCGCGTCGGTGAGCGGGCCACCAACGCCAGCGCGCACCCGGCCGCTCACATCGGTCAGCAGGGGCGTGGGTTCTGGCCGGTCCAGTTCGAGGACACCGCTGCGGATCGGTGCGTTAGCAGCCTTCAGCGCCGCGCCGACGGCCACGCACAGATCGGGATGGAGACTGCGCGGCGGCCGCCCGAAGTGTTCCTTGAGCAGGTCGACGACCATCGGGATACGCGAGGAGCCACCGACCATGACGACATCGTCGATGTCGCTGAGACGGCCACCGTCACGTTCCACCCGTTCCCGGGCGCGTTGCACGGACCGGTCGCACCTTGTGAGCGTCGCGCGTAGCTGCGGGCCGATCATCTCCTCAAATTCATTCCGCTCCAGGACGAGGCTGAGATTCATCAGCTCGCCCCGCCGGTCCACGCAGTGCTGGCTGACGATTTCGGCGAACGTGGCACGGGACAGTTCGTGCTTCGCCTCCTCCGCGAGGGCCAGCAAGCTTGCGTGTACCGCCATGTCCGCTGGATCGTCCGGGTCGACCGCCAGATCGTGCTCGGGCAGCTCGCTCCTCATCCAGCGGACGATGCGCCGGTCGAAGTCGTAGCCACCGAGGTAACGGTCCCCGTCGAAGGAAAGGTTTTCGAAGCCTAACTCGGGATCCCAGGACACCACCGAGGTGTCGAAAGTGCCGCCACCGAGGTCGTAGATCAAAAAATGCTGCCGTTTTACCAGATCACCACGGATATCCCGCGTATACGCCATGGCCGCCGCAACCGGTTCAATCAGCGTTTCCACCACATCCAGGCCGGCCATGGCGCCGGCCTGGGCAGTCTCGTTCTTCGCCCGGGTTTCGAAGAACGCCGGAACGGTGATGACAGCCCGCTCGACCGTCACCTTGAGCACGTCCTCGGCCAGCGCCTTCAGATGACGCAGGACGTGCGCGGACGCCTCCAGCGGGGTGAGGGTGGCATGGCCGGCTGTCACCTGCTGGTCGGTGCCCATGTTCCGCTTGAAGAACATCGCCGGCGGCAGCCGTGAGGTACGGGCCTTGCTCTTGGCCCGCATACCCACCAGAACGGTGCCGTCCTGATCGACCCATACCGCGGACGGGGTGGTCGGCGAGCGGTCGCGATTGGTGATTACGAGCATGTCTCCCACGCGACGCAACCGGCGTTCCTCTATCAGCGCGTCGAGGCCCGGGACATCGGCGTTGCCGGGAAGTGCGACGCAACTGTTCGTGGTCCCGAGGTCGATACCGACGATGACGCTCATGCCTTGTTGCCACCCTCTCGTCGCGGCCCGGTCTCGTGTTGTTCGTGTTGTTCGTGTTGTTCGTGCTGCTCCGACTCCCGCTCCACGAGCAGTATCTGCGCACGTTGGGCGAGCTCCCCGCCGGGCAGCTTCACCGCCGGCCTTATCGCACGCAGGACGATCAGCCGCGATTCGTCGGCCGTGTCGGGAGCGTGCACAACCTCGGCCAGCTCCTCCCCCTCCACCTCCGGGTAGGCACGGCCGCTCGGATCCACGAGCTCGACCTCCGCCCGGCCGACGTCTCGGTCGAAACGGCGCGCAACCGCAGCCAATCCATCGACCTCGGCAGACAGACCCGCGCCCCGAAGGGCCCGCTCGTTGGCGGCGAGGAAGCCGCGCAGGTCGTGCAGCGCGTTCGCGGCTCCGACCGCGAGCATGCGGTAGCGGGCGCGGTGGACGTCGGCTACCCGGCGCGCCGCATCCAGGTGTTCGCGGCGTTCCTGATTCTGCGCGGCGAGCAACTGGTGGATGATGCTGTGCGGGGTGTCCGGTGCACGGAGCTCCACTGGACGCTCCTGCTCCACAATGGCCATCTCAGGTCGGGGGCGTCGCAGTGACCGAGGTAATGGTTGCGCGGCATACCCGGCGTGCCCGTTTCTGTGTCGCCGGTGGGCCCCGCTCATGGGCGCGCCCTTTCTTCCCAGAGCGGCGACGGCTCCGCCGCCGACAGGCCGGGCAGCAGGTTACCCAGCGCCGGCTCGTTGATTGTCACGCCTAACAACGGATCAGTTGGCACTGAAAATTGCTCATATCGATCGCACAGATCGGTGACCCGGATCTCCGTGCGCTCCGGGCGGTGCGACAGCAGTACGGCCCGCAGCCGCCCGGCGACGTCCGAGATCTGTTCCTCGGCGCGATTGACGTCAGCGACCTGCAAGGTCCGCCCGAAGAGCGGATACCTCTCGGCGGCGCGCTCGATACGTATCCTGCGCCTACGGATCCGGGCGCGGATCTCGGCCCGGTCGGTGAGGTCCGATGGCAGGTCGAGCACCTGGAACGGATTCGACCGATAGGGATTCCAGCCATTCCTCCATACCCACGGGCTGTCCGCCGTCACACTTCCACCACCCGCCGCAGCCGAGCTGCTGTCAGGGACGGCTCGCCACCCAGGGGGAGTGGATGGCCTCGCGGGCTGGGAACGGCCAAGACGTGCCCGCAGTCCTCTGGCCGTAGTCAGCATGTCTTTGATTTCCCGGTAGTAGCCGCCGCTGAGCGGCAGGTCAGGGTCCAGGCGCAGGGCCTCGGTGAAATGCGCGATCGTCTCATCCAGGTCATTTGCCATCATTATTCTGACCAGTGCGTTCGGATAGGCGGTGCCGTAGCGCGTCACGATCGTCTCCCACATTCGCCAACCCATCCAGAACTCCAGTCGTGCAAGCTCGAACTCGAACCGGGCACGGGCGGGGCTTGGCTCGCCGATGGCGGGCTTGTCTCCGGCAGGCGCCGTCCCCATCTCGGCACGGAACGGCTCGACCAGCTTCTGCACCCGCGTGACCATCGGCGAGATCCGGTTCCACCAGCCATGATCGCCTACTGCGTCCTGGAACCCCATACGGCTGGTAAACAGCAACGCATACCCAAGGTAGAGGTTGGTGGGATCGACAGTGAGCCAGTGCCCAAGCTCCTCGACCGTGTCCTCGGCAAGCTCTGGCACCCGCACCGCCATGACACGCTCGACGACATCGTGTATGAGCCGTTCGCGCGCCCACTCGACAGCTCTTGTCGGCAAGGTCGACCCGATGATCATCTCGACATGCCGCCGCGCCCGGGACAGATCACCTGGATTCCCCGAGGCCAACTGCAGGATGCGGGTGACGTGCGGGGTGAGCAGATCGTCCGGAAGTGCCTCGCGGACGCGGTCGACACGGTCGACTAGTCCCGGCGACGGCGCTCCGCCGCTGGCCTCCTCCATGTGCCGGCGAAGCAGCTCCCACAATGCATCGTCGCGGTACAGCGTGGCCCAGTGCCGCAAGGCCTTCTGCCAATGATCGAACGCGACTGGATCGCCGGCCGTCTCCAGGTCGTAGGCGCGCGAGTGGTGGACGATCGCGAGATGGTGGATGCGCCACGGTCCGCCGCCTTGCTCCCAACGGCGTCCGGCATCCTCCGTCCACGGCTGCCGCTGCCCGTCCTGCTCCAGTGCCTCGTAGGCGAGACGGTCGTGCATGGCGCTTCCGGTCAGCGCGGCACTGAGCTCGCGAACGAGGATCTGGGAGGCCGAGTCCAGCCCTGGGGGAGGGGTCGTCGACCAGTCGCCCACGATCCGCAGCGCCGCACCCACACGCTGCTCCCTCGCCGCCGTGAGGGCCTCGCCGAGTTTCCGGTGGGCGGCCGCCGCCTGGGCGGCGACCAGGTGGCCGGACCCACCCTCGCAACTGACTGCAAGTCTCTCGGCCAACACCGGGTCGTGGTAAGTAGCGGCGGCAATGACAACGCGCGGGGTGACTATGCAGCGCGATGCCCACTCCGTCCCCCATTGTTGTTCGAGGATGCGGGCCGTCTCAGTCATCGTTTCGGTGTCACCCGCCAGGGCGGCGCCGAGCAGTTGTGCCGCCGCAAGCAGGGCCGGATCGGCGGAGTCCGCCCGCGCATCGAGGCAGCGGCGGAAGGCGCCACCAGCCGCTGCCCGGTCGCCGAACGTGAACTGGGCGACGCCCACCCAGAACTCCACCACCGCCACACTCCCGACCGGTGTCCCCGCGAGTCGGCCACGGGAATCCGCGCCATGACGCAACGACTCGAGTTCGTCCAGGACGTCCTGGCCCGCGCGGTCCGATCCGAGTAGCTGGGTGAGGGCACGCAGTAGCTGGTATTCGGCCCGGAAGTGCAGAGCCACCGCCCCCGCCAGCAGATCCTCCGCCTCGGCCCACCGCGTCTGGATCATCAGCTCCCGCCCCCGCAGCACCGTCACGTAGGCGAGGCGTTCTTTCGCGGCCCGGCTGCCCTGCCGCACGCCCTCGGCATAACAGGCCTCAGCCTCTGCTAGACCACCGTGTTCTCTTGCTCGGTCGCCGAGGAAGCACCACCGATCCGGTCGCTCGACAGGTGCCGCGGCCGGATCCAGGAGGGCAAAGAGCTGCCATAAGGGTTCGTCCGTGACCGCGTCCTCGGCGGTGTTGCCGCCGTCGAGCCCCGAGCGCAGCCTTTGCGCGGCCAAGTGCCGGAATTCCGGGGTGGGTTCGACCGGCGTCGGCGTCGGCGCGCGTCGTCTGATCCGACGACCGGCCGGTGCGGGGATCCGCCCGGTGATGACCCAGGCCAACCAGGAATGCAGATCATCGTCGCCGTGTGCGCAGATCTCCGACAGCTTGTCCCAGGTCCGATCGAAATCCGGCGGGTTCGGTCTTCGCATCCAGCGCCGCAGGATTTCCGACTGCACATCGGGACGGACCGGCCCGGGGACGGCGGCCACCACTGTGGCAAGGTACCCGGCAGCAACCTCTGGTTTGTCGACCGGGAGCTCCAGCAACCGCTGTTCGATGAGCTCACGGGCCATGCCGCGCTTAGGGCCATGGCTGTGTCGCAGCTCGCCGATGGCGTCGAGCAGCCAGTCGTGCAGGGATCGCTCGTCAGCCCGCCCGCCCGGCGGGCTCACCTGCCTCTCACCCTGGCAGCCTCGCTTTCAAGTTGCCGCCGACAGCATGGTGCCACGAATCGTCTCAGATGGTCAGAACTCGTTCAGATTCTAGTTTGCCTCGACAGAAGGCGTAGCCGGCATTGACGTCAAGGGGACCGGCCGGGAGGGCGAGCACGGTTACTGTCCGTGGTCAACCGCGATCTTTCGAGCTTTGTCCGGCTGCGAGGCCGTTTTTGATCGTACAAACCTCGAAAGCTTGTGTCTCGAAAGTTTTGTGTCGGGTCCGGAGGCCGCAGGAGCCCGAGTCGGGGATTGCAACCCGCCAG